>NZ_JBNGGC010000021.1:0-137946 GCF_049974565.1 Streptomyces sp. WG5
GGTGTGTTTTTTTTTTTTTTTTTTTCCCCCCCTTTTTCTGCTCTTTCCTCTCTCTCCTCCCTTCCCGTCCCGGGGGGCGGGGCCGGGCGGGGCCTCCCCCCCCCCCCCCCCCCCCCCCCCCCCCCCCCGCCGCCGTCATGAGCAGACCTTGCCGTCCTCCGGCACCGTCCCCTTCACCAGGTAGGCGTCCACCGTGGCGTCGACACAGTCGCTTCCGCTCCCGTACGCCCCGTGTCCCTCGCCCTTCCAGGTGAGCACCACACCCACGTCCTTGCCCAGTTCGTCCGCCATCCTGCGGGCACCCTCGTAGGGCGTGGCCGGATCGCCGGTGTTGCCGACCACCAGGATCGGGGCCGCGCCGGAGGCGCTCACCTCGGGGGTCTCGTGCTGACCGGCCACCGGCCACTCGTGGCACCACCCGGCCGTGTCCCAGCCGAGGAAGGCCCCGAACACGGGCGAGACCTTCTCGAACCTCGGCAGCAGCCTCTTCGTCTCCTCCAGGGTCGGCCGCTGCTTGTCGTCCAGGCACGATATGACCCGTTGGGAGTGGGTCGTCGTGCCGTAGCGCCCCGAGGGGTCACGCTCGTTGTAGCCGTCGGCGAGCGCCAGCAGCTCGGAGCCGTCACCCTCCTCGGCCGCGGCCAGCGCGCTGGTCAGGGCCGGCCACCCGTCCTTGCTGTAGAGCGGCAGCACGATGCCGGTGAGTGCCAGCGTCTGGGTCAGCTTCCGCCCGGGCGACGACGTCGGCAGCGGCTCCGCGTCGAGCCGCTCCAGCAGGTCGGCGATCTCCCGCGATCCCTGTTCCGGGTCCTCCCCGGTGGATTTCAGGTAGTCGTCCAGAGCGCGCTGGAAGCCCCTGGCCTGGTTCTCGGCGTGGCCCATCGTGTCGGCGCTCGGGTCCACGACCGCGTCGAGGACCACGCGCCCCACACGCTTCGGGAACAGGTGGGCGTAGACACCGCCGAGTTCGGTGCCGTAGGAGATGCCGAAGTAGTGCATCTTCTCGTCACCCAGCACATGCCGCATCAGGTCCATGTCGCGGGCCGTGTCCGTGGTCGAGACGTGCCCCATCAGCTTGCCGGCGGCCTTCTCGCAGCCCTTGCCGAAGTCGGCGGCATCCTTCAGGTAGGCCTGCTCCTCGGCCGTGGTGTCCGGAGTGGAGTCCACGGACTCGGCGTCCTCGATCGCCTCGTCGTCGCGGCAGCGGATCCCCTCGCTGGCGGCCACCCCCCGCGGGTCCCAGCTCACCAGGTCGTACCGCTCGTGCAGGGAGGAGACGGTGTCGGCGTAGGACGGCATCATGGAGACGCCCGAACCGCCGGGGCCGCCGAAGTTGAACAGCAGCGAGCCGATGCGCTCGTCGCCGGTCGCCTCGGCACGGATCAGCGCGAGGTCGATCGTCTCGCCGTCCGGCTCGGCCCAGTTCAGCGGCGCCTCGAGCGTGGCGCACCGCCAGTCGCCGTCCGGCGCGGGGGAGTCGGCGGTGCCCTTGCAGCGGCTCCAGTCGAGCGTCTGGGAGGCCAGCGACTCGGGCACCCCGGACGGCGCGGCCACCGACGGCCGTGCGCTGTTCGCCCCGCCTGTCCCGCCGTCGTCCTCCCGGTCACCGGACGAGCCGCTGCTGCAGCCCGCCGTTGCCAGCAGTGCGGCGGCGGCCGTCAGAGCCGTCCACCGTACGAGACGCGCCATGTGCTCTCCCCCCTCGCAAGCCGTCCACGCCGTGCAGTGGATGGCGGTCATGCCATGGTAGGTGGATCGCGCAGCACCTGCCGCGCCCTGTGGACAACTTTCTGAGCTGCGGTTTTTCTCGTGTCGTGGTGCTGTGGAGGTCAGGAACAGACGGTTCCGGCCGCCGGTGCCTTGCCGTCCAGCAGGTAGCCGTGCACCGCGTCCTGCACGCACTTGTTCTTGCTGTCGTAGGCCCCGTGCCCCTGGCCCTGGTAGGTCAGCTGCACGCCGACACGCTCCCCCAGCGCCTCCGCCATCCTTCCCGCGCCCTCGAAGGGCGTCGCCGGGTCGCCGGTGTTGCCGATCACCAGGATCGGCGGCGCACCGGGCGCGCTGACGTCGGGATGCTCGGCGGCACCGGCGACCGGCCAGCCGGTGCAGCCGAGCATGGACCAGGCGAGGTAGTCACCGAACAACGCGGAGGCCTTCCGGAACTCGGGCAGCTTGCGTTCCACGTAGGCGGGGTCGTACCGCGGCTTCTCGTCGGCGCAGCTGATGGCGACGTTGGCCGCGGTGATGTTGCTGTACTCGCCGTTCTCGTTGCGCCCGTTCAACGCGTCCGACAGCATCATGAGGACCCTGCCGTCACCGTTGTACGCCTGCTCCAGACCGTCGGTGAGGTACTCCCAGAAGTCCTTCGAGTACAGAGCCTGTGCGATGCCGCCGGTCGCGGCGGTCTGGGTGAGTTCGCGGGGGAAGACGCCGGGGACGGGTTCGCGGTCGAGGTCCTTCAGGAGCCGCGCCATGCGGTCCTTGACGTCCTGGGCGCTGTTCCCGACCGGGCAGTCCTCGGCCTTCGACACGCAGTCCTCGGCGAAGTTGTCGAGCGCGAGCTGGAAGCCCTTCGCCTGCGCGAGCGAGCTTTGCTCCGGCGTCCGCGTCGGGTCGACGACCGCGTCGAAGACGGCGCGGCCCACCTTCTTGGGGAACAGGTGGGCGTAGACGCCGCCGAGTTCGGTGCCGTAGGAGATGCCGAAGTAGTGCAGTTTGTCGTCGCCCAGGACCTGGCGCATCAGGTCCATGTCGCGGGCCGCGTCGGTGGTGCGCACGTGAGGCAGGATCTGCTTCGAGTGCTTCTCGCAGGCCGCGTTGAACTCCTCCGTGCTGTCCACCAGTTCGGTGCGTTCGGCCGCGTCGTCGGGGGTGGCGTCCTGCTGGAAGTAGGTGTCGAGCTGCTTGTCGTCCAGACACTTCACGGGGGCGCTGCGGCCGACACCGCGTGGGTCGAAGCTGACCAGGTCGTAGCGGGTGCGCAGTTTCGCGTAGTCCTGGCCGAAGGCGGGCAGCGTGGTGACGCCCGATCCGCCCGGACCGCCGAAGTTGAAGACGAGTGAACCGATCCGCCGGTCTGCCTCACCACTGGCCTCGGCACGGATCAGCGCGAGGTCGATCGTGTCGTCCTTGGGGTCGGCCCAGTCGCGCGGAGCCTTCATGGTGGCGCACTGCCAGGCGTCGCCGTCCGGCAGCGGGGACGGGGCGGTGCCGCCGCCCTCGGCTCCGGACGGAGCCGGACAGTCCTTCCAGTCGAGCTTCTGGCTCGTCAGGTCCCCGTCCTCCCGGCTTCCGTCGCCGCAGCCCGCCATCAGGACGGACAGGGTCAGGGCGGTGGCGGTGGTGAGGGTGGTGAGGGGGGCGGCTCGCAGCCGGGAGGAAGTCGGCATGCGTCCATCGTGCGGTTGCGCGGTGTCATGCGCTCGGGGCCGGAGCCGTACGAGGTACGGGGCGGGCCCTTGGGGTGTTTGGATGCGGCCCGGTGAGCACGGTGTCGAGACCCCGAGGCACGGGAGTCTCGCTCACTGGGGGCACGGGTCCGGCCCGAGCTGTACGGGACAAGGGCCGAGGCGTGCGTGGTCGAGGGCCGAGGTGTGCGGTCCGGTCCTGAGGCGTGCGTGGTCGAGGGCCGAGGTGTGCGGTCCGGTCCTGAGTCGTACGGGTTCAGGGGCCGAGGTGTGCGGGTCCGGCCCGGAGACGGCTACAACGCCTCTTTCCGCGTCAGGTGGTTGAAGACCAGCCAGCCCGGCAGTACGGGCAGCCAGAGCGTGAGCAGCCGGTACAGCAGGACCGCGGGGGCGGCGACCTCCTTGGGGAGGCCGACGGCGATCAGGCCGACGGTCAGCGTCGCCTCCACCGCGCCCACACCACCCGGCGTCGGCGCCGCGGACCCCAGTGCGTTGCCCGCGAGGAAGACGACCGCGACGCTCGCCAGGCTGATCGACGTCGACTCGTCGCCGAAGGCCCGGATCGAGGCGTCCAGGCACATCACGAAGCAGGCGGTGAGCAGCAGCATGCCGCCGATGCCGGTGACCAGCTTCTGCGGCCGTTGCAGCACATCGAGCATGCGCGGTACGACTCCGGCGAAAAGCGACCGCACGCGCGTGACGACGAATTTCCGCAGGAACGGCACCGAGGTCACCACGAGCACGAGCACAGCCACCGTCAGCAGACCCGCGATGACCGTCCGGGACGGGGACAGCGACGGTGTCTTCTCGGTGCCGGTCAGATAGCCGAAGGACAGCAGCATCAGGATGTGGCAGCCGAGCCCGAACAGCTGCGACGCGCCGACGCTCGCGACCGCGAGACCGGGGCGCACCCCCGCGCGCTGGAGGAAGCGGGTGTTCAGGGCGACCCCGCCGACCGCCGCGGGGGCGACGATCTTCACGAACGACCCGGCGACCTGCGCGGCCACGGTCCGCAGGAACGGCACCCGCTCGGGCACGAACCCCAGCAGGGCCATCGCCGCGGCGACGTAGCTCGCCGCGGAGAACAGCACGGCCGCGGCGACCCACCCCCACTGGGCGTTCGAGATCAGGGGCCCGAACTCGATGTGGGTGAGCTGCGTCAGCAGGAAGTATGCGCCGATCGCCCCGGCGATGAAGCTGATCAGCGTCCGTGGCCGCACTCGTTCCAGGCGGGCCGGTTCGACGGGGGCCTGCGGCCTGATCCGCAGCACCGCGTGCCGGATCAGCGTGAGCAGGTCCTCCTCGCGGGCCCCCTCCAGCGCCTCGTCGACGGCCCGCTTCTCCGCCCGCTGCTCGGCGCGTACGGCCTTCTTCTCGGCCTTGTCGGCCTTTTCCGGTCTGCTGGTCCTGTCGGAGGCCCCGGGTACGGGGCCCGTGTGGTCGGCGGCCGCCTCCGCGCGGGCGAGCTTCGCCTGCCGGGACGACTCCAGGACCGCCTCCCGCTCGCGCTCGGCCCGCTCCCGGGCCAGCTTGCGCAGGGTCGCGCGCGTGGAGCGGCTGAGCGCGATGGGCTGGAGCATCGGCAGGCAGTCCGCCACGGTGTCGGGGCCGAGCACGTCCACCGCCGAGGCGACCGCGCGTTCGGCACCCACCCGCAGGCCGAGCGTCACCAGGAGCTGGGAGATGTCCATGCGCAGCAGCAGGTCCCCGGCGGCGATCTCGCCGATGCGCAGGTCGGTGAGGATCACCGTGCCGGAGTGATCCACCAGGATCGCGTCGCCCACCAGCCTGCGGTGCGCGATGCGCCGGGACTGCAGGGCCCGCACCTGCTCCCAGGTGCCGCGCAGCAGGTCGTCGGTGATCTCCTCGTCCGACAGCGAGTCGAGGGTGCGCCCGCCGGTGTGCTCGTAGACGAGCATCACGGCGTCGGGACCCAGTTCGGACGTCGCGATCAGTTTGGGGGCGTTGGCGCCGGCCGCGATCGCCGCGTAGGCGAGCAGTGCCTCCTGCTCCAGGGCCTGCCGCAGGGAGGGCAGACTGCTGCGGGTGGCGAAGCCGCGCAGCGTCAGGTTGCGCCACGCGCGGTAGAAGAAGCCCTGTGCCTGCTGCTCCCGGTCCACCACCGTCACGTCCAGCGGTCGGCCGTCCTCCAGCGTGACGAAGTAGCGGCGGCCGCGGTCGCCGGTCTCCGCGGTGTCCGACGGCGCCTCCTCGCGGGCGGCGGTCACCGGGCGGAAGCCGACGTGCCGCAGGCCCGCCATCAGCGTCCGCCCGGTGGGGCGGACGTTGGGGGAGCCCACCGCGTACAGCGTTCCGTAGGCCACGGACCAGCCGATGAGCACTGTCAGGATGATCGAGAACGGCGTCGTGTAGCCGGTGACGAGCATCGAGAAGGCGTCGAGGAGCAGCACGATCCACAGCACCGCGCGCCAGCGGGGTCTGCGGGACATGCCGACGGCCGTCATGTAGGCGATGACCGGCGCCAGGTAGCCGTGCACGGGGTCGGTGAGAGCGTGGACGTCGCCGGGCGAGGGCTGGGTGAGTGCCTCCTGGATGGAGCCGGGGGCCGCCTTGGCGACCCACAGGTCGGTGGCGAGGGTCACGCCGTGTGCGAGGACCGCCGCCAGCACCCCGTCGGCGATCCGCAGCCCGTCCCGTTTGATCAGCCGCTCGATCGCGAACGCGACGGGCACCAGGAGGATCGCGATGCTGGAGGCCAGTCCCGCGATCTTGATCAGCAGATCGGGTGCCTGCCCGGTGCCCTTGTTGATGTCCTGCTCGAGGCCCGAGGTCGTGCCGTGGGCGAAGGCGGCGACGGCGAGCAGTACGGCGATGGCGAGTACACCCACCAGGAGCCGCATCAGGTCGGACGGGCGGTGCACGCGCGCGGGGAGCAGCGGTTCGTCGCCCTCCACCTCGTCGATGTGCGCGACGTCGTCGGGGTCGGCGGCGGTCGCCGTCCTGCCTGCGGCCGTCCGCCGGCCGGCCTTCTCGCCGTCGCCGTCCGCGGTGTCCGGGCGCGACGAAGAGCCAGAGGTGTCCTCGGGGTCCTCGGGGTGCACACCCTGCTGTTTCATCGCCTCTTCTTGCTCTCGTATCACTGGTCACCGCCCGCACGATGGTGGCATGCCGCGTCCGCCTCGACAGGCATCAGGGTGCCCGTGCGGGCCGCACAGTCTGCCCGAAGCGCCGCTTCCGGGCGAGGGACGCGCACCGTCACGAGCGCGTCGCGCTGTCGGCGGAGTGGGGCAGGATGGGTCGGATGAGCGAGCAGAACCTTCCCGACGATGCCCGCGCGGAGTACGCGGACGCGCTGCCCGAGTACGCCGAGCGGGTTCTCGAGGTGACCGAGCTGATTCCGCCGGGCCGGGTCATGACGTACGGGGACATCGCCGAGTACCTGGAGGAGGGAGGACCCCGCCAGGTCGGACGGGTGATGTCCCTCTACGGGGGAGGCGTTCCGTGGTGGCGCGTCGTCCGCGCGGACGGGGTCCTGCTCGCGGGGCAGGAGCTGGAGGCGCTCGACCGCTACCGGGAGGAGGGTACGCCCCTGAAGGAGGCGAGCAGAGCCGCGGAGGGGCATCTGCCGCGCCTCGATCTGAAACGGGCGCGGTGGGACGGCGGCGGACGCGCACAGGGTCACATCTGACAGCTTCCGCCATCGGGACGACCGACGTGTGACCTGTGATCCGTATGAGGGAAAAGGGACACTTCGGGTACGTCCGTGGCATGACGTACGTTCGTGGGGCGGGGGACACAGGCGGCCTGCGTGGCCCGAGGGAAGAAGGGGAAGCTCTGCTTCCGCCTCATCCGTCGGCGTAGCGTCGGCTGCACCAGTCCCTCTCATCCCGCGGCCCCCGTCGTGCCCGCAGCGCGGACGGCCCACCAGCACACCCACCAGGACCGGCGAACCACGTGAGCTCCTTCTCCTCTGCCCGGCACCCGTCGCACCCCCCGGTGCGACGGGGGAGCCGTGGCGCTTACCGGCTGGTGCGTACCCCGCCGGAGCGAATGGATCCCCCTCGTCTGGACGCCGCACAGCGCGCCGTGGTTGACCACCGGACCGGACCGCTGCTCGTCCTCGCGGGCCCGGGCACCGGCAAGACCACGACGCTCGTCGAGTCCGTGGCGGACCGTGTCGCCCGGGGCGGCGACCCCGAGCGGATCCTGGTGCTGACCTTCAGCCGCAAGGCGGCCCTCGAACTGCGCGACCGGATGGCGCTGCGCATGGGGGCCACGCGTGCCCCCCGGGCGACCACCTTCCACTCCTTCGGTTATGCCCTGGTCCGCGCTCACCAGTCCGGCGACCTCTTCGTGGAGCCCCTGCGGCTGCTGTCCGGTCCGGAGCAGGACGTGACGGTACGCGAGCTGCTCGCCGGGCAGGTCGACCTGGAGCGGCTCGGCCTGGCCCATGTGCGCTGGCCCGACGAGCTGCGGGCCTGCCTGACCACCCGCGGCTTCGCCGACGAGGTCCGCGCGGTCCTCGCCCGCAGCCGCGAGCTGGGCCTCGGGCCGGACGCGCTGGGGGCCTTCGCCCGACGCATCGGCCGCCCCGACTGGCGGGCCGCCGCCGTCTTCCTCGCCGAGTACCTCGACGTGCTCGACCTGCAGGGCGTGCTCGACTACGCGGAACTCGTCCACCGCGCGGTGCTCCTCGCCCGCCGTCCCGAGGTCGCCGCGCACCTGGCCGCGCAGTACGACGCGGTCTACGTCGACGAGTACCAGGACACCGACCCGGCCCAGGTCCGGCTGCTGCACGCCCTGGCCGGGGACGGGCGCACCCTTGTCGCCTTCGGCGACCCCGACCAGTCGATCTACGCCTTCCGGGGCGCGGACGTGAACGGCATCCTCGACTTCCCGACCGCCTTCCCGCGCGCGGACGGCCGCCCGGCGCCGGTCGAGGTGCTGCGGACCTCGCGCAGGTCCCGGAGCGCCCTCCTGGCCGCGACCCGGCTGCTGACCCAGCGCATGCCGTTGACCCGGCTCCCCGCCGACAAGGCGCGCGCCCACCGCGAGCCGGCCCCGGTGCGGGACGGAGGGCGCGTCGAGGTGTTCACGTACCCGACATCCGGTACCGAGCTCGACAACATCGCCGACATCCTGCGCCGCGCCCACCTGGAGGACGGCGTCCCCTGGGGCGACATGGCCGTCCTGGTACGCGCCGGGTCACGCACCATCCCCATGGTCCGCCGCGCCCTCACCGCGGCCGGCGTCCCCCTGGACATCGACGGCGACGACCTTCCCCTGCGACACGAGCCGGCGGTGGCGCCCCTGCTGACGGCGCTGCGGGCGGTGGCGGAGGCGGAGGCGGGCGAACGGCCCGGGGCCGGCCTCGCCGTACGCCGGGCGGACGGTGCTGTGCCGGGGGAGGCGATACGCCGGGCGGACGGCGGCGTCACGGACGGGGCCGAGGCCGAGGACGGCCCGGGTCGGGACGACGCCGGCGAGGTGATGCAGGCCGCACCTGGGGCGGCCCTGCAGGCCGGCTCCGGGGCCGACGCGGAGGCGGCGGTGCAGGCCGGGTCCGGGGCCGACGCGGAGGCGGCGGTGCAGGCCGGGTCCGGGGCCGACGCGGAGGCGGCGGTGCAGGCCGGACCCGGGGCCGACGCCGATACGGCGGCGGCGAAGACCGCGCCCGCAGAACGCGCCGACCGCGCGAAGGACCCGTGCTGGCTCCCCACCGAGACCGCCCTCACCTTGCTCACCTCCCCGCTCGCCGGCATGGACGCCGCCGATCTGCGCCGCCTCGGCCGCGCTCTGCGGGAGGAGGAGCGTGCCGCGGGCGACCCGTTGCCACCGCCCTCGGACGTACTGCTCGCGCGCGCGCTGGCCGAGCCGGAGCGGCTGGCGGTGCACGACCCCGCGTACGCGCGCGGCGCCCAGCGTCTCGGCGCTCTGCTGCGCAAGGCCCGCGAGCGTCTGGCGGAAGGCGGCAGCGCCGAGGAGGCGCTGTGGGACCTGTGGGAGGGCACGCCGTGGCCCGCCCGCCTGGAGCGCTCCGCTCGGCGTGGCGGCGCGGCCGGACGCAACGCCGACCGCGACCTCGACGCCGTGTGCGCGCTCTTCGCGACGGCCGCCCGCGCGGAGGAGCGCACCGGCGGCCGGGGCGCCCTGAACTTCCTGGAGGAGATCGACGCCGAGGACATCGCGGCCGACACCATCACGCGGCGTGCCGTACGGCCCGACGCCGTCCGCCTGATGACCGCGCACCGCTCGAAGGGGCTGGAGTGGCGCCTGGTCGTCGTCGCGGGCGTCCAGGAGGGACTGTGGCCGGATCTGCGCCGCCGCGGCTCCCTTCTGGAGGCCGACCGGATCGGCCGCGACGGACTCGCCGAACCGCTCACCCCCGGCGCGCTGCTCGCCGAGGAGCGCCGCCTGTTCTACGTGGCCGCCACGCGCGCGCGTGAGCGGCTCGTCGTGACCGCCGTGAAGGCACCGGCCGACGACGGTGACCAGCCCTCCCGGTTCACGACCGAACTCGGAGTCGAACCCGCCGACGTCACGGGCCGCCCGCGTCGCCCTCTCGCCGTCCCGGCGCTCGTCGCCGAGCTGCGCGCCACCACGGTCGACCCTCGCGTCTCCGAACCCTTGAGGGAGGCCGCCGCCCGCCGGCTGGCGCGCCTCGCCGCCCTCGCCGACGAGGACGGCCGCCCCTTGGTGCCGTCCGCCCACCCGTATCGCTGGTGGGGCATGTGGGACTCGACCGAGAGCAAGGCGCCCCTGCGCGACCGCGACCAGCCCGTCACCCTCTCCGGGAGCGCCCTGGACCAGCTGGCCAACACCTGCGCCCTCCAGTGGTTCCTCGGCCGGGAGGTGAAGGCCGACGCGCCCGCGACCGCCGCCCAGGGCTTCGGCAACGTGGTGCACGTCCTCGCCGACGAGGTGGCCTCCGGACGCACCCCGGCCGACCTCGCCGTCCTCATGGAGCGCCTGGACTCGGTGTGGAACGCGCTCGCCTTCGACGCCCCGTGGAAGTCGGCGCAGGAGAAGGCCAACGCGCGCGTGGCGCTCGAACGCTTCCTGAAGTGGCATGTCATGGACCGCGCCGGACGCACGCCGGTGGCGAGCGAGCACGACTTCGACGTGACCCTGGAGGCGGGCGAGTACGAGGTGCGCATCCGCGGCCAGATGGACCGTGTCGAGACCGACGGCGACGGCCGCGCCTACGTTGTCGACTTCAAGACCGGCAAACAGGCGCCCACCTCCGCCGAGGTGGCCCACCACCCGCAGCTCGCCGTCTACCAGCTCGCCGTCCGCGAAGGCGCTGTCGACGACGTCTTCGACGGCACCCGCCCCGGGCCGGGCGGCGCCGAGCTCGTCCAGCTGCGCCAGGGCGCGCCCAAGCGGGACGGCGGCGAGACCTTCCCCAAGGTGCAGGCGCAGGACCCCCTGGAAGGGCCGGGGGGCGAGTGGGTCGGGGACCTGCTGGCCACGGCCGCCGGCAAGGTCCTCGACGAACGGTTCACGCCGACCGCGGGCCAGCACTGCACCCACTGCGCCTTCCGCGCGTCGTGCAGTGCACGGCCCGAGGGGCGGCACGTCGTGGAGTGAGCGCCCTGAGCCCCTGAGTCCCTGAGCCCCGGAGTCCCGGAGCCCCGGAGCCCCTGAGTCCCGGAGCCCCTGAGCCCCTGAGTCCCGGAGACCTGGAGCCCCGGAGACCTGGAGCCCCGGAGACCTGGAGCACCCGGAGTGACCGAAGCGCCCGGAGCGAGCGGGCAGTCCGGTGTGATGAGCGGCACCACACGTGCTGACCTGCGCGTTTCCCGCTCCGGAGGCGATCCCGCGCCCGCCTGTCAGTGCCCGCCGCTAGCCTCTCTGACGTGCCAGCCCATCTCACTGATCCCGAACAGCTCAAGGAGCTCCTCGGTATCCCCTTCACCCCGGAGCAGACGGCCTGCATCATCGCGCCGCCCGCCCCGCAGGTGATCGTGGCCGGGGCCGGGTCGGGCAAGACGACGGTGATGGCCGCACGTGTGGTGTGGCTGGTCGGCACCGGCCAGGTCGCCCCGGAACAGGTCCTCGGTCTCACCTTCACCAACAAGGCGGCCGGTGAACTCGCGGAGCGGGTCCGCAAGGCGCTGATCAGGGCCGGCGTCACCGACCCCGATGTGATCGACCCGGACAACCCGCCGGGCGAACCGGTGATCTCGACGTACCACGCCTTCGCGGGCCGCCTCCTGACCGACCACGGCCTGCGCCTCGGCCTGGAGCCGACCTCCCGTCTGCTCGCCGACGCCACCCGCTACCAGCTCGCCGCGCGTGTCCTGCGCGAGGCCCCCGGGCCCTACCCCGCGCTCACCCGCTCCTTCGCCGACCTGGTCAGCGACCTCCTCGCCCTGGACGCCGAACTCGCGGAGCACCTCGTACGCCCGGAGGAACTGCGCACCTGGGAAGCCGGCCTCCTGGACACCCTGCGGGACGTCAAGCTCAGCAACGCCGATCTGCGCAAGGTTCCCGAGGCCGCCGCCGCGCGCCGCGAACTCGCCGACCTGGTGATCCGCTACCGGGCCGCCAAGCGCGAGCGGGATCTGCTCGACTTCGGCGACCAGATCGCCCTGTCCGCGCAGCTCGCCGGGCTCCCCGAGGTGGGCCGCGTCCTGCGCGACGAGTTCCGGGTCGTGCTGCTCGACGAGTACCAGGACACCTCGGTGGCCCAGCGCATCCTCCTGGCGGGCCTCTTCGGCGGCGGCACCGGCCACCCCGTGACCGCCGTGGGCGACCCGTGCCAGGCCATCTACGGCTGGCGCGGCGCCTCCGTCGCCAACCTCGACGACTTCCCTGAGCACTTCGCACATGGGGACGGCCGCCCCGCCACCCGTCAGGCGCTCAGCGAGAACCGCCGCAGCGGCGGCCGCCTCCTCGACCTCGCCAACGGTCTCGCCGAGCCCCTGCGCGCCATGCACGCGGGCGTGGAAGCCCTGCGTCCCGCCCCGGGCGCGGAACGCGACGGCACGGTCCGCTGCGCCCTGCTGCGCACCCACGCCGAGGAGATCGACTGGATCGCCGACTCCGTCGCGCACCTCGTGCGCACCGGCAGGACGCCCGGCGAGATCGCCGTCCTGTGCCGCACGGCGACCGACTTCGCCGAGATCCAGGGCGCACTGGTGGCCCGCGACGTTCCCGTCGAGGTCGTGGGCCTCTCCGGTCTGCTGCACCTGCCCGAGGTGGCCGACCTGGTCGCCGTCTGCGAAGTACTCCAGGACCCCGGTGCGAACGCCTCCCTGGTACGCCTGCTCACCGGCCCGCGCTGGCGCATCGGCCCGCGCGACCTCGCCCTTCTGGGCCGTCGCGCCCGGCTCCTGGTAAGCCACGCGCGCGTGGACGGCGACGACGACCCCGACCGGCGGCTCGCCGAGGCCGTCGAGGGGGTCGACCCGTCCGAGGTGATATCGCTCGCGGACGCGCTCGACACCTTCCTGGAGACGCCGTGGGACGGCACCGGCGACGACGACGGGCTGCCCTTCTCGGCGGACGCCCGGGTGCGTTTCGCACGGCTGGCCGCCGAACTGCGCGACCTCCGCCGTGCCCTGTCCGACCCGCTCATGGACGTCCTGCACCGCATCCTCGCGGTCACCGGCCTGGAGGTCGAGCTGTCGGCGTCCCCGCACGCCCTGGCCGCCCGCCGCCGCGAGACGCTGTCGAACTTCCTCGACGTCGCCGCGTCCTTCGCCGCGAGCGACGGCGAGGCCACCCTGCTCGCCTTCCTCGGCTTCCTGCGCACCGCCGCCCAGTACGAGAAGGGCCTGGACAACGCCCTGCCCGGCGGTGAGAACACCGTCAAGGTGCTCACCGCGCACAAGTCCAAGGGCCTGGAGTGGGACGTCGTCGCCGTACCCGGCCTGGTCACCGGCACCTTCCCCAGCGGCCAGGGCCGCGAGAAGTGGACCGCCCAGGGCAAGGTGCTGCCGCACGGCCTGCGTGGTGACGCCGACACCCTGCCCGACGTCGAGTCCTGGGACTCCCGGGGACTGAAGGCCTTCCACGAATCCATGAAGGGCCACCAGCACACCGAGGAACTCCGCCTCGGCTATGTCACCTTCACCCGCCCCCGGTCCCTGCTGCTGGGCTCCGGCCACTGGTGGGGCCCCAGCCAGAAGAAACCCCGCGGACCGTCCGACTTCCTCACCGCCCTGTACGAGCACTGCGCCGCCGGGTACGGCGAGATCGAGGCCTGGGCGGACGAACCCGCCGAGGACGAGGTGAACCCGGCCCTGCACCGGGCGACCGCCGATCAGGCCTGGCCTCTGCCCCTGGACGACGAGGCACTCGCCCGACGCAGGGCCGCCGCCGAGACGGTCCTCGCCCACCTGGACAGCCTCGCCTCCCACGAGGACGGGGGCGGCCGCCCAGCCGCCACGCACGACGTGAACACCTACGGCGACCCGGACTGGCCGCCGCCCCCCGAGGACGACGAGGCACCCCAGGACGAAGAGGGCCCCGGCTGGACCGAAGACCCCGGCGACTGGGAGTCCTGGACCACGGACCGCCCCGTCGCCTCACAGGCGGACCTCCCTTCCACGCCGCACGCGGACCTCCGGTCCGCACCGCCGACGGACCTCCCCGTCACACCGCCGCCGGACGGATCCGCCACGCCGCCGCCGGTCCGGCGGGCCGTCCCCCCGCCGGACCGGCCGACCACGCGACCGCCGGACCGCCGCCCCACCGTCCCCCACCAGGCGACGCCCCCCGGACAGCCCGGCACCGACCTGCCCCGCCCCCACCCCGAGGAGCAGCCACCGGCTCACCCCGCCCCCCGGGACCCGGCCGCCCCCGCCCGCCTCACCCCGGAGGAGGCCCGCACCGTCGCCTCCTGGGACCGCGACCTCGACGCCCTCACCGGCGAGCTCCTACGGGCCCGTGAGAGCGTCACCGAGGTGCACCTCCCGGCGTCGCTGACTGCCACCCAGCTGCTGAGCCTGGCCGCCGACCCGGACGGCTTCGCGCAGGAGCTGGCCCGGCCCATGCCCCGCCCGCCCCAGCCCGCCGCCCGCCGCGGCACCCGTTTCCACGCCTGGGTCGAGGCCCGCTTCGAACCACTGATGCTGCCCCTGCTCGAACCGGAGGAGCTCCCCGGCAGCGAGGCAGAGGTCGCCGACGAACGCGACCTGGAGTTCCTCAAGGACGCGTTCGAGCGCACCGAGTACGCCCGGCGCACCCCGTACCGCGTCGAAGCCCCCTTCCAGCTCTCGCTCGCCGGCCGTGTCGTACGCGGCCGCATCGACGCCGTCTACAAGGAGGGCGACGGGGAGACCGCGACGTACGAGATCGTCGACTGGAAGACGAGCCGCGCCGCCGGCGGGGACCCGCTCCAGCTCGCGCTCTACCGCCTTGCCTGGGCCGAGCAGATGAACGTACCGCTGGAGTCCGTGACGGCCGCCTTCCTGTACGTACGCACCGGCGAGGTCGTACGCCCCGAGGGGCTGCCGGACCGCGCCGCGCTGGAGAATCTGCTGCTGGCCGAGCCGGTCGGTGACGAACCGCACGATCGGGGTGTCCCTGCGGGCCGATAGGCTCGTGAGCATGAGCCACCCCGTTGACAATGCTGTCAGCGCTGTCCGTGCGTACATCGAGCAGCACCGCGCCGCCTTCCTCGACGACCTCGTCGACTGGCTGCGCATACCGTCCGTGTCGGCCCAGCCCGACCATGCGACCGATGTGCGCCGCAGCGCCGACTGGCTCGCCGCCAAACTGAAGGAGACCGGCTTCCCGACCGCCGAGGTCTGGCCGACCGAGGGCGCCCCGGCCGTCTTCGCCGAGTGGCCCTCCGGTGACCCGCAGGCACCGACGATCCTCGTCTACGGCCATCACGACGTGCAGCCCGCCGCACGCGAGGACGGCTGGGACAGCGACCCCTTCGAGCCCGTGGTCCGTGAGAACCGCCTCTACGCGCGCGGGGCGGCCGACGACAAGGGGCAGGTGTTCTTCCACACACTCGGCGTCCGTGCCCACCTCGCCGCCACCGGCCGCACCGCCCCCGCGGTGAACCTCAAACTGCTGATCGAGGGCGAGGAGGAGTCCGGCTCCCCGCACTTCCACGCCCTGGTCGAGGAGCGCGCCGCACGGCTCGGCGCCGACGCGGTGATCGTCTCCGACACCGGCATGTGGTCCGAGGACACCCCTACGGTGTGCACGGGCATGCGCGGCCTCGCCGAGTGCGAGATCCGGCTGCACGGCCCCGACCAGGACATCCACTCGGGCTCCTTCGGCGGTGCGGTCCCCAACCCGGCCACCGCCGTCGCCCGCCTCGTCGCCGCCCTGCACGACGAGCACGCGCGCGTGGCGGTCCCCGGCTTCTACGACGGCGTGATCGAACTCACCGACCACGAACGCGACCTCTTCGCCGAGCTGCCCTTCGACGAGCCGCAGTGGCTGCGCACGGCCAAGTCGTACGCCGCCCACGGCGAGGCCGGGCACACCACCCTGGAACGCGTCTGGGCCCGCCCCACCGCCGAGGTCAACGGCATCGGCGGCGGCTACCAGGGCCCGGGCAGCAAGACGATCATCCCGTCGTCCGCCATGGTGAAGCTCTCCTTCCGGCTGGTCGCGGGCCAGGACCCCGACCACGTCGAGAAGGCCGTCCGCGCCTGGGCCGCCGAGCAGGTGCCCCCCGGAATCCGCTGCGAGATCACCTTCGGCTCGGCCACGCGACCGTGCCTGACGCCGCTGGACCACCCGGCCCTGCAGTCGGTGGTCCGCGCCATGGGCCGGGCCTTCGGCACACCGGTCCGCTTCACCCGTGAGGGCGGCTCGGGCCCGGCCGCCGACCTCCAGGAGGTCCTCGGCACACCGGTGCTCTTCCTCGGCATCTCCGTCCCGTCCGACGGCTGGCACGCCCCCGACGAGAAGGTGGAGCTGGACCTGCTCCTCAAGGGCGTCGAGGCCTCCGCCCACCTGTGGGGTGACCTGGCGGAACACTGGCGCCACGCGCCCTGAACGCTCCGCACGGCCGTGGTCAGGACCGGCATCGCGGGCGCGGCACACTGGAGGGGCCGCCCCGCGCCGCCGAGCTCTCCGGACCCGGTCGCCACCCGTCGTACGACCCGCTGAACCGCCTGCCGCACCGAACCGCTCACCGGGGGAGTTGGAAGCACCCGTGACCACCTGGACCGACCACACCGCCGACCGTCCCATCTCGCTCACCGCCCCGAGCGGAATCGACCGCGCCGCCCACCACCGCCTCGACGAGGCATGGCTCGCCGCGGCGTGGAGCCATCCCTCGACGCGCTGCTTCGTGGTCTCCGGCGGCCAGGCCCTCATCGACGAGACGCCCGACGGGCGCACCGAACTCGTCATGACCCCGTCCTTCGAGGCCCCGCTCACCGAGGCGCACCGCTACTTCCTGGGCACGGACGAGGACGGCGTCAGCTACTTCGCCCTCCAGAAGGACACCCTGCCCGGGCGCATGGACCAGTCCGCCCGCCCCGCGGGCCTGCGCGAGGCGGGCCTGCTCCTGTCACCCCGCGATGCGGGTCTGATGGCCCACGCGGTCGCCCTGGAGAACTGGCAGCGCCTGCACCGGTTCTGCTCCCGCTGCGGCGAGCGCACCGTCATCGCCGCGGCCGGTCATATCCGGCGCTGCCCCGCCTGCGGCGCCGAGCACTATCCGCGCACCGACCCCGCGGTGATCATGGCGGTGACGGACGGGGAGGACCGTATCCTGCTCGGCCGCCAGGTCCACTGGCCCGAGGGCCGCTTCTCGACGCTCGCCGGCTTCGTGGAGCCCGGTGAGTCCATCGAGCAGTCGGTCCGCCGCGAGGTCTACGAGGAGGCCGGCATCACCGTCGGCCCCGTCGAGTACGTCGCCAGCCAGCCCTGGCCGTTCCCGTCCAGCCTGATGCTGGGCTTCATGGCCCACGCCACCTCGACCGACATCAACGTCGACGGCGACGAGATCCACGAGGCCCGCTGGTTCTCCCGCGACGAGCTGGGCGCCGCCTTCGACTCCGGCGAGGTGCTGCCGCCCTACGGCATCTCCATCGCGGCGCGCCTCATCGAGCTCTGGTACGGCAAGCCACTGCCGACGCGCGGCTCCTTCTGAGACAGGCCGACGCGTAAGGGGTGGCCTCCCCGGTGAGGAGGCCACCCCCTTACGCGTCTCGAACGTCTGCCGTGCCACCGCGCAGGCGTGTCCAGGGCCGGGACGTGGCGGCCGTTGCTGACCCGTGTGGGCCGTGGCGGACGCCGCCAGAACGGCGGCCGGGCCGACCACGGTGAGTACGCCCCGGAGCGGTCCCGCCGTGATGCCGCCGACTGTGCGCAGGTCGTCCTGCCGGCCGGAGGCGATGGCTCGCTTCGTCACCACCGCCGTGTCCGGGCCCACGGCGCGGCAGGCGCGCACACGAAACCCCCGACCGACCCCTCTTGGGATCGGTCGGGGGTTTCGTGTGCGCCGGCGTCAGACCGCGAGAGCCTGCTTCACCTGGGCAAGGCTCGGGTTGGTCATCACGACCTCGTCGCCACCCGTGGACGGAACCACCCGGACAGTGGGTACCGTCTGGTTTCCGCCGTTCGCCTTCTCCACGTACGCGGCGGACTCCGGGTCCTGCTCGATGTTGATCTCGGTGTAGGCGATGCCCTCGCGGTCCATCTGGCTCTTCAGCCGACGGCAGTAGCCGCACCACGTGGTGCTGTACATCGTCACAGTGCCCGGCATGTCTATCGCGCTCCTTCGGCGGCTCGGGAATGAGGTCGCACGGAGGGAACGTCCTCGGCGGCGCCACCATTCCCGGCGTGACCAAGGCACGTGACGCCCGTCGCATTGATACGACTATCAGTGGGTGCCTGTGGACAACCGACTCACCCGTCTCCCGCGACCTGGCAGCATGGCGGTGTGACAGCAGCAACGCACTCCACCCTCTTCCCGCAGGTACCGGACTCGGCCGACGCGGTGCTCGAAGGGCTCGACCCCGAGCAGCGCGAGGTGGCGACCGCCCTGCGCGGCCCGGTGTGCGTGCTGGCGGGCGCCGGTACCGGCAAGACCCGGGCGATCACCCACCGCATCGCCTACGGGGTACGCGCGGGGATCCTCCAGCCCTCCAGCGTGCTCGCCGTCACCTTCACCAACCGTGCCGCCGGAGAGATGAGAGGCCGCCTGCGCCAGCTCGGTGCCGCAGGCGTCCAGGCCCGTACGTTCCACTCGGCGGCGCTGCGCCAGCTCCAGTACTTCTGGCCGAAAGCGATCGGTGGCTCCCTGCCCAGGCTCGTGGACCGCAAGATCCCACTCGTCGCCGACGCGGCCGCCGCCTGCGGCATCCGCCTCGACCGGGGCGAGCTGCGCGACGCCACCGCCGAGATCGAGTGGTCCAAGGTGACCCAGACCGTGCCCGCCGACTACGCCCTCGCGGCGGCCAAGGCCGGCCGTGAGGTGCCCCGCGACCCGGCCGAGATCGCCCAGCTCTACTCCGCCTACGAGGACCTGAAGCGCGGACGCGGCGTCATCGACTTCGAGGACGTGCTGCTGCTGACGGTGGCCGTCCTGCAGGACCGCCACGATGTCGCCGAACAGGTCCGCGCGCAGTACCAGCACTTCGTGGTCGACGAGTACCAGGACGTCAGCCCCTTGCAGCAGCGCCTGCTGGAACTGTGGCTCGGCGACCGCGACGACCTGTGTGTGGTCGGCGACGCCAGCCAGACGATCTATTCGTTCACGGGAGCAACCCCCGACCACCTGCTCGACTTCCGCAGCCGTCACCCCGGCGCCACCGTCGTCAAGCTGGTCCGCGACTACCGCTCCACCCCGCAGGTGGTCCACCTGGCCAACGGTCTGCTCGCCCAGGCCCGGGGCCGGGCCGCGGACCACCGTCTGGAGCTGGTCTCCCAGCGTCCGGCGGGCCCTGAGCCCGTCTACGCCGAGTACACCGACGAACCGGCCGAGGCAGAGGGCGCCGCCCGCCGTATCCGCGAACTCATCGACTCGGGTGTCCCGCCCGCCGAGATCGCGGTCCTGTTCCGCACGAATTCCCAGTCGGAGACCTACGAACAGGCCCTCGCCGACGCCGCGGTCCCCTACCAGCTGCGCGGTGCGGAGCGCTTCTTCGACCGCCCTGAAGTACGCAAAGCCGGCAGTTCCCTGCGGGCCGCGGCGCGCTTCGGCGGCAACGACTCCCTCCTCGACGACGCCGTCGACCTGCCCTCCCAAGTGCGCGCGGTGCTGTCCGGGGAGGGGTGGTCCCCGCAGCCCCCGGCCGGGTCGGGTGCCGTCCGCGAGCGCTGGGAGTCGCTGGCCGCCCTGGTCAACCTCGCCCAGGACTTCGCCGCCGCCAGAGCGGGCGCCACCCTGAGCGACCTCGTCACGGAACTCGACGAGCGGGCGGGGGCCCAGCACGCCCCGACGGTGCAGGGCGTCACCCTCGCCTCCCTGCACTCGGCCAAGGGGCTGGAGTGGGACGTCGTCTTCCTGGTGGGCGTCACCGAGGGCATGATGCCGATCGCCTACGCAAAGACCGACGAGCAGGTCGAGGAGGAGCGGCGCCTCCTCTACGTCGGCGTCACCCGGGCGCGCGAACGCCTGCATCTTTCCTGGGCGCTCGCCCGCTCACCCGGCGGTCGGCCGAGCCGCCGTCCCAGCCGCTTCCTGCAGGGGCTGCGGCCCGGTTCGGGGACGGCCGGCGGACGTACGGCCGCAGGCGGCTCGGGAGGCGTGGAGCGCGGCTTCGGGGGAGGCGGTGTCGCGGCGGCGGTCCCCAGACGGGTGCAGCGGATCCCGGCCCGCTGCCGGGTCTGCGGGCGCACGCTCACCGACGCGGGTGAGATGAAGCTGATGCGCTGCGAGGACTGCCCGTCCGACATGGACGAGGGGGTCTACGAGCGGCTGCGCGAGTGGCGTGCGATCCAGGCGGGGCGCAGCGGTCAGCCCGCGTTCTGCGTCTTCACCGACAAGACGCTGATGGCGATCGCCGAGTCCGTCCCGGAGGACGAGCGCGAGCTGGTACGGATCCCGGGGGTCGGCGCGCGGAAGCTCAACCGGTACGGAGCGGATGTACTGGCCATCTGCGCAGGCCAGAGCGGAGTGGGGCTTGACGAAGGCGACTGATACGAACTCGTCGAAAAAATAGTTTGCGCATGCCCCGGGAATCCCCATAGGTTCTTGGTCACGGGAGCAGCGGCCTTCCCGAAGGCCCTGAATCCGTGTTGTACTTGCATATCCGCGGACTGGTTGGTCCCAGTCCCCCGAGACGCCGAGAGGAGGCGAGCCCAGTGATCAGCATCAACTTCAACACCACCGTCAGCTCCACCGCCAAACTGACCGATCGCTCGGCCGTCTCCCTGTGCATGCTCGGCGCTTCCAACCCGGGCACCGGTCTGTCCGGCATTCGTGCCGTCCTTCCGGCTGCCGTCTCCGTTGCCTCCGCGGGCCTTCCCGTCCGTGAGCGCGATGAGCGACCGACCGAGGCACTGGAAGCAGCAGTAGAGGCGCAGGCACAGGCCTATGCCTTTACCGCGACCGGTGCCGGTTCCCGGACGCAGACGACGCAGCACCACCTGATGTGGGCCTTCCGTGGGCCAGAACCCTGGAGTGATCCAGCCTGATCGACGATCAGGCCGGCGCCTTCAGGGCCGCGGAACCCCATCCGGGATCCGCGGCCCTTCTGTTTGTCCCCGAACGGGGACGACAGCACGAAGGAGCCTCGGGACAAGAAAAGAACCCGGTACCAAGCCGCCACCCGGCCGACCGGCCGGAACGACCAGACGAGGAAGAAACCCCGTGCAACTCGAAGCGCACGCCCCGTCCGTACCGCCTTCCGACACGATCCCCAAGCCCGTCCCCACGGAGGACTCCACCTTGACCCCGCTCACCGCGCTCACCGCGCTCGACGACGCCATCGAGAACCTCGGCGTGCCCGTTCCCTGCCGCTCCTACGACCCGGAGGTCTTCTTCGCCGAGTCGCCGGCGGACGTGGAGTACGCCAAGTCCCTGTGCCGTACCTGCCCGCTGGTCGAGGCCTGCCTCGCCGGCGCCAAGGAACGGCGTGAGCCCTGGGGCGTCTGGGGTGGCGAGCTGTTCGTGCAGGGTGTCGTCGTCGCCCGGAAGCGGCCCCGTGGCCGCCCGCGCAAGAACCCGGTCTCGGCATGAACACCGCAGGAACGATCGACCGTCCCCTCACGTACGACCCGAAGAAGCAGGCCCCGATGAAGCCGTCCACCCACGACATCACAGGCTCCACGCCTGAGGACTTCACCCCCAGCGACGCGAAGGACTCGCGTCAGAACAGGACCCGCGAGATGCAACTCATCCCAGAAGCCCTGGCTCGTGCGCATATGCACGACCGCCTGCAGCAGGCCGAGCGGGAACGCCGGGCCCTGCGCCTGGCGACCGCTCGCCGGATGCAGCGCCGGGCCGAGCGCGCCTCGATGCGTGCCCGGCGCGCGCTCGCCATGGCGGTCATGCAGTAACCCAGCCGCAGCCGAAGCACGGCCTCGCCGACAAGGGAGGCGAAGCTCCCCGTGGGGGCCGGTCCGTCCGAACGGGCCGGCCCCCACGGCGCGTTCAGCCCCGGCGGCTCATGCCTCCGCCGCCGTTTCCCCCATCTCGTACGCGTCCTGCGCCGCGTGCTCCTCCTCGGCCAGGAACCCGACCAGCCACTCCTCCAGCTCGTCACGCAGTCGCACCGTCGCTCCCAGCTGGCACAGCACACCGATGGTGCTCAGGGTCACCCGGTGAATCAGCAGGTAGGCCGGCGGCAGGTTGAGCTGCTTGGCCAGCTGGTAGGCGGGGGAGCGGGGGTCGCCGATCCGGGCCGCCTGGCTCCGCATCCAGCCGCGGGTGAAGGTGAACTCGTCGACCCGGGCAGGCTCGATGATTGGCAGCAGGTAGTCGAGGATGGCGTCGGGGTCCAGCTCTATCGACTCCTTGACGAAGCCCTCCGCGCAGAGCATGTCGTAGACGGCGTCCGCCTCGCCGTCCAGCGCCATACGCAGGGCCGTCCCGATGGGCTCGGGCAGGCCTCCCGGGAGGCGGTCGACCGTGCCGAAGTCCAGGACACCCAGGCGCCAGTCGTCCTCGCCGTCCGGCCCGCACGGCAGCAGCCGGAAGTTGCCCGGGTGCGGGTCGGCGTGCAGCAGGCCCGTGCGCGCCGGGCCGGAGAAGAGGAAGTGGGCCAGGAGCTGGCCCGCCCGGTCCCGCTGCTCCGGTGTGCCGTCCGCGATGATCTCCGACATCGGGACGCCGTCGATCCACTCGGTGACCAGCACCTGCTCGCACTGGTGGACGACGTCCGGCACCACGATGTCCGGGTCGTCCGCGAACTCCTCTGCGTGGGCTCGCTGGGCCTGCGCCTCCAGGGCGTAGTCCAGCTCCTCCGTGACCCGGTCCTTCAGCTCCTTGATCAGCGGCTTGATGTCCATGCCCGGTACCAGCGGGCCGAGCAGGCGGGCGAAACGGCTGAGCTGGTTCAGGTCGGACAACAGGGCCTCACCGGCGCCCGGGTACTGCACCTTGACCGCAACCTCGCGGCCGTCGTGCCACACCGCCCGGTGCACCTGACCGATCGAGGCGGCCGCGGCGGGCTTGTCCTCGAACTCCAGGAACAGCTCGTGCCAGTCCTCGCCGAGCCGCTCCGCGAGCACCGAGTGCACCGTGCGCGTCGGCATCGGCGGTGCCGCCTCCTGCAGCTTGGTCAGCGCTGCCCGATAGGGGCCCGCGACCTCCTCGGGCAGCGCAGACTCGAAGACGGACAGGGCCTGTCCGAACTTCATCGCCCCGCCCTTGAGCTCGCCCAGCACCTTGAACAGCTGCTCCGCGGTGCGCTGCTGCAGCTGCTGGCCGACGATCTCCGCGGACTCGCCCACGATGCGCTTGCCGAGCCCCCAGGTCGCCCGCCCGGCGAAGCCGAGCGGGAGCGCGGCGAGCTTGGCGGTCCGGGTGACCGCCTTGCGCGGAAGATCAGACATGCGCCC
Source organism: Streptomyces sp. WG5 (assembly GCF_049974565.1). Lineage (NCBI taxonomy): Bacteria > Bacillati > Actinomycetota > Actinomycetes > Kitasatosporales > Streptomycetaceae > Streptomyces > Streptomyces sp. WG5. The sequence goes on from NZ_JBNGGC010000021.1 coordinate 23,304, forward strand.
TCCAAGTCCCAGCCGGCCGCCCCGGTTCTGCCTCGCGGCGTACGTCCGCCGACGGCCCTTGCCCCGCCATTGTCGCGCGCCGGTCCCCGTCCTCGGGGGTGTGTTCCTGCTTACCTTTTCCGGCGGCTCCGCACGGGCACGCGGAGTGCGCCCGCACCGGCCGCGTGTGCCACCGCAGACCGGGCAGCGAGACCTCCCAGCGTGCGCCGACGCTCGAAGGTGTCCGGCCGTCCAGGAAGGCGAGCGCGTGGGCCGCCGCCAGCCCGGCGACCGCCGCGGCCAGAGTGAGGTCGCAGGGCCGCACCTGGCGCTGCTTGCCGGTCCGCCACTGTGCCACCAGACGGGGCCAGGCCGGGTCCCGGTCGGTGCGCTCCGCGTACAGACAGCCCGCGCACCCCGTCTCGCCGGGCAGGACGAGGGGGCCGACGACACCGGTCCCCTCCACGACACCGGCGTACAGGTGGGGCGTACCGGAGGCCATGAGGGATTCCGCGGAGGCGGGGTCGGGTGTGTGGACCGCGACGTCGTCGCGCGGGGCGACGACCACCAGTGAGAAACCCGGGACGCCCTCCTCGGGCGGCGTCGTGGGACTGCGGCGCGCCGGGCGGCCGGGGGCGGCCCGGCGGACGACACGGCGGGCCGTCTCGTCCCGGCGGTCGCCGACGGACTCGGCGGGAAGCCCGCCCGGGGCGACGTCCCACGGCTCGACGCGGCCGCCGTCGAGCACGTCGATCTCGCCGACGCCCGCACCCGACAGCAGGCCGGACAGCACCGCGCCCACCCGCCCCGCCCCCCTCACCCGCACCCGCAGGGCGCGCCGGGCGGCCAGGTGTCTCATCGCGTCTCCCGGTTCGGAGGTGGTGAGGGACAGGGAGGCCAGGTCGGGGCGGAGCCGGTCGAGCACCTCCTTCTTCTCGCGCAGGGCGTCGGCGTCCGGCCCGCCGCCCCGGGAGTCGTCGAGGAGGCCGGCCCGCGCCAGTCCCTCCACCACTCGGTCGACATGCCCTTCCGGCAGGTCCAGGCGGTGCCCCTCCTCGCGCAGGAGGGCCGGTCCACGGGTGCCGTTGAGCAGTTCGAGGAAACTGCCCGTAGCCGTGTCCACCGGGCCGAGCGTCAGTGCGTGCGCCGGTGTCATCCCGAACTGCACGGTGTTCAGATCGCGCCAGCCACGCCTGAGCGCAGGCTTCACCATCGGATGCATGCCAGGTCCCCCGTAGGTCTCCGAGAGTCTTCGAACGTCCCGTATGTCCGGCAGTGACCGGTCGCGCACCGGTCCGTGCGGTCGGTCGCGAATCCGCCGGCGAGTGCCAGCATGCCCTGATACGTGGCCGGGCGTCGTGAGTTGTCCACAGGCCGTGGGTATTCGTCGTACCAATCAGCAGGTACCGATCAGCAGGTACCGATCAGTCACTGTCGATCAGTAGTGCGAATCAGTCGTACAAGTCTGTCGCACACCCGTAGGAGGGGTGGCGGATCGGCGCCGAACCCATCCGGAGCCGGGACTTCCCCGTGTGCAGCGGGTAACGTCGTGGCGTGTCCGCCGACCCACTGCACCGCGCCGGGGCGCCCCAGCGCGCACCGACGAATTCGCCGCCGAACGGCTCGGGGACGAGCGCGATCGAGGTCCGCAGGAGTACCCGGCGACGCCGGACGGTCTCCGCGTACCGCGAGGGTGATCGCACCATCGTGCTGATCCCCGCCCGGATGTCCGAGGCCGAGGAACAACGCTGGGTGAGCGTCATGCTGGACAAGCTGGCCGCCCAGGAGAGCAAGCGGGTCCTCGGTGACGCCGAGCTGGCCGAGCGCGCGGAGCGCCTGTCGGGCCAGTACTTCGACGGGCGGGCACGGCCCACCTCGGTCCGCTGGGTCACCAACCAGAACACGCGCTGGGGCTCGTGTACCCCCTCCGAGGGAAGCATCCGGCTGTCGCACCGCCTCCAGGGCATGCCCGAGTACGTCGTCGACTACGTCCTTCTGCACGAACTGGCGCATCTGCTCGTCCCCGGGCACGGGCCCCGGTTCTGGCGGCTGCTGGAGGCGTATCCGAGGACCGAGCGGGCCCGGGGCTACCTCGAGGGCGTGGTCGCCGCCGACCGGCTGCCGCACGTGCCCGAGGCCCGCGGCGAGTGACGTGCACCTCCGAACGAGCGTGTCAGGGGTGTCCGACACGGCCGCGCACGGGTTCTGTACCGGGTCTGTACCGACTCCCGCCGGTGTCCGGGTTTGCCGTTAGCCTGGCGCGACGCACTCACATTCGGATGGGGGACGGTCGTAACGCATGGCCAGGGAATTCCAACGCGGCCACAAGGCCAGGATCAGTGACCTCACCGCGGGCACGGATCTGTACGTAGGCGTGCAGATCTCCGGCCCCGGACTGAGCTTCGACATCAGCTGCTTCGGTCTCGACGCCGACGAGCGGTTGTCGGACGACCGCTACTTCGTGTTCTTCAACCAACCGAAGACCCCCGAGGAGTCCATCCAGCTCCTGGGTGCGCAGGCGGGTGACACGGAGTCCTTCCGGGTCACCCTCGACAGGATCCCGCCGCAGGTCCAGAAGCTCTCCTTCACGGCCACGATCGACGGCGCCGGACAGATGTCGCAGGCCGGCCCCGGCTACATCCGGATCGTCGCCGGCGGCGAGGAGGTGGCCCGGTACCCGTTCAACGGCTCGGAGTTCTCCACCGAGCGCGCGGTGATGCTGGGCGACTTCTATCTGAAGGACGTGTGGCGGTTCGCCGCCGTCGGACAGGGCTTCGACGGCGGGCTGGACGCGCTGCTGAGGAACTTCGGCGGCGAGGTGGCCGAGGAGGAGGCGCCCGCGCCGCAGCAGGAGCAGCAGCCGCAAGCCGGTGCCGCCCCGGGTTTCGCCCCGCCGGCCCAGGCCTCTGCGCCCCCGGCGTTCGGCGCGCCTCCCACCCCGGCCCCGGCGCCCGCGCCGCAGCCCGCCCCCCAGGGCTTCGCCCCACCCCTCGGCGCCACGCCGGCGGTCCCCGCCCCGACGCCCGGGCCCGACGTGCACGCCGCGCAGACCATCGTCGCGCCCATGAACACGCCGCCCGGCGGATCCCCGGTGCCGCCCCCGGCCCCGCCGCCTGGTTATGGTCAGCCCCAGGCTCCTCAGGCTCCGGTTCCGCCGCCTGGTTATGGTCAGCCCCAGGCTCCTCAGGCTCCGGTTCCGCCGCCTGGTTATGGTCAGCCCCAGGTCCCTCAGGCTCCGGTTCCGCCTCCCGGTTATGGTCAGCCCCAGGTCCCTCAGGCTCCGGTTCCGCCTCCCGGTTACGGTCAGCCCCAGGCTCCTCACGGCGCCCCGCAGGGCATGCCCCAGGGAGCGCCGCAGGGTGCCGGGGTGATGGCCGCGCTCCAGCAGTTCAAGGAGACGGCGACCGGACAGCGCTGGACCCAGCAGAACAAGAAGCTGATCCGCGTCGACCTCGGCGCGGAAGGCCAGCCCGTACTCGCCCGGCAGGGCAGCATGGTGCTCTACCAGGGCAAGGTCGACTTCAGCTACAAGGGCGCCGGATTCGCCGGCCGGGTCGTGGGCAACGCCACCGGCCAGGAGATGCAGCTGATGCGCTGCACCGGCAAGGGGCAGGTGTTCCTCGCCGACAACAGCGCGATGCTGCACCCCATCGAGCTCCAGGGCGACGCCGTGTGCGTCTCCGCGGAGAACGTCCTCGCCTTCGACGAGAGCCTCCAGTACGAGGTCCGCCGCATCGAGGGGCACGGCATCCCCGGCGGCGCGCTGTTCACGATGCAGTTCCAGGGCACCGGCACGATCGTCGTCAAGACGCACGGCGTGCCCGTGGTGCTGCCGGTCACGCCCACCACCTTCGCCGACTGCAACGCGGTCGTCGCCTGGTCGGCCGCCGCCCAGGTGGTTGTCTCCAGCCAGGTGCGGATGCGCCGCAACTCCTACGCGGGTGACACGGGCGAGAGCGTCAACCTGCAGTTCCGGGCCGCGCCCGGCAACTTCGTCATCGTCCAGCCGTACGAGATCTGAGGGAGAGCCCGACATGAACCAGCCGCTCGCGGGTTACGCTCCCGCACCCCCGGTCGCCACCCGCATGGAGAACCACGGCAACCACATGCTGAAGGTCGCCATGCAGACCGGGAACGACCTCCTCGCGCGCGTGGGCTCGATGACCGCCTACGAGGGCTTCGTCCAGTACGAGCCCAACCCGCCGGCCGTCCGCCAGATCGCCCGCGACTGGGCCACCGGCGAGGGCGCGCCCCTGATGAAGTGCTCCGGCGACGGCCTGCTCTACCTCGCCGACTACGGCGCGAACGTCGTCGTCATCAACCTCAACGGCGACGGGATCTCCGTCAACGCCACCAACCTGCTCGCCTTCGACGCTCACCTCACCTGGGGTGTGGAGCGGGTCAAGGGCCTGGCGAAGTTCGCCGGCCAGGGCCTGTGGAACACCAAGATCTCCGGGCAGGGCTGGGTCGCGCTCACCTCCCGGGGCAAGCCGATCGTGGTCGACTGCGGCGGTGGCGAGGACGAGACGTACGTCGACCCGGACGCGCTCGTCGCCTGGTCCCCGAACCTGAAGGTGAAGGGCAAGCGCAGCTTCAAGGCGCAGTCGCTGATCGGCCGCGGCAGCGGCGAGGCCTACCAGATGGCCTTCTCCGGTCAGGGCATCGTCGTCGTCCAGCCCAGCGAGGACAGCACCGACCGCCTCCGGGTCCGGGGCTGAGGGGGAGCCACAACATCATGCAGAGCCCGCTTTTCGCCTACAACGACCAGCAGACCCAGGAAGCCTGGAGCCTGCAGAACAAGCACATGCTCCGGGTCGCCCTGGAGGGTCACGACGACGTGCTCGCCCGCAAGGGCACGATGGTCGCCTACCAGGGGCTCGTCGAGTTCGACGCCGAGTACCAGAGCACCAACCAGTCGCACGCGCGTGCGCACACCGGTGAGGGCCTGGACCTGATGCGCTGCCACGGGCAGGGCACGGTCTTCTTGGCCAACCTCGCCCAGTACATCCATGTGATGGAGGTCGACCAGGAGGGGATCACCGTCGACAGCAGCTACGTGCTGGCGATGGACTCGTCCCTGCATCACGAGGTCATCGCGGTCGACAGCCTGTACGGCATCTCCGGGTCGGGGAAGTACCAGCTCAACATCACCGGCCGCGGCAAGGTCGCCGTGATGACCTCGGGCGCCCCGCTGCTGATGCAGGTGACTCCCGACAAGTACGTCAACTGCGACGCCGACGCGATCGTCGCCTGGTCCACCGGTCTGCGCGTGCAGATGCAGGCCCAGACGCACTCCTCCGGGGTGTGGCGGCGCCGCGGCAGCACCGGCGAGGGCTGGGAGCTCAACTTCATGGGCAGCGGCTTCGCGCTCGTCCAGCCCAGCGAACTGCTGCCGCCGCAGAACGCCCAGATCGGGCGGGGCGTAGCCGCGCAGTACGGCATGGGTCAGCAGGGCACCCGTGGTCAGAACCAGGGGAACGTCTGGAGCTGAGCCCGAGGCACGGTCCCGTAAGGGGTGATCGCACAGCGGTCACCCCTTACCGGTATGAAGCGGTCACCCCGTCCGGGTTGACCGGTGTGGAGAGCGGTCACCCCGTCCGGGTTCGGAGCCGGGCACGGGTTGCCTCGAGCAGGCGTACGACCGACTCGTCGGCCACGTCCGTGACCTCTGCGTACGGGAACCAGCGCAGGTCGAGGGACTCGTCGCTGATGGCCTCCACGGCCCCCTCGGGAGCCACCGCGGCGTACTGGACGTCCAGGTGCCAGGCGCAGGGCGTGTGGTGGCGGTCCAGCCGCACCGGGCCGCCCGGTGCCAGGGCGAGACCCGCGATGCCCGACTCCTCGGTCGCCTCGCGCAGAGCCGCCTTCGCCAGCGTCGCGTCCACCGGCTCGCAGTGGCCGCCCATCTGGAGCCACATGCGCATCTTCCTGTGGAGGGTCAGCAGGACCCGCTCGCGCGACGGGTCGACGACCAGGGCGCTCGCCGTGACGTGCCCGTCCCGGCAGGCCTTCCACATGCCGTCCGGGTGCGTCGCGAGGTGGTCCAGGTAGGCCTGGCGCAGCTCGTCCTGGCCCTCATGGCCCTTCAGGACCAGGACCGCGTCGTCGTGGAGACTCACTCGGCGTCGTCGCCCTTGCCGTCGGCCTCGGCCTGGCCCTTCTCGTCCTTCTCGTCCTTCTTCTTCAGGTCGGGCTTGCCGGCCGCCTCGCCGAGCATCTTGTCCAGCTCGGAGAAGTCGAGCTGCTCACGGTGCACGAAGCCGTCCGGGTCGTCCAGGTCGGTCGCGGTCGGCAGCATGTCCGGGTGGGCCCACAGGCCGTCCCGGCCGTCGACACCGCGCGCGTCCGTCAGGGACGCCCACAGACGGGAGGCGTCGCGCAGGCGGCGCGGGCGCAGCTCCAGGCCGATCAGCGTGGCGAAGGTCTGCTCGGCGGGGCCGCCCGAGGCACGACGGCGGCGCAGCGTCTCGCGCAGCGCGTCCGCGGAGGACAGGCGCGGCTTGGCCGCAGCATGCACCACCGCGTCCACCCAGCCCTCGACGAGCGCCAGGGCCGTCTCCAGACGGGCCAGGGCGGACTTCTGCTCGGGGGTGTCCTCCGGCTGGAACATGCCCTGCTGGAGAGCCTCCTGCAGCTGCTCCGGGTTCTGCGGGTCGAACTGGCCGACCACGTCCTCCAGCTTGGCCGTGTCGACCTTGATCCCGCGGGCGTATCCGTCGACCGCGCCGAACAGGTGCGAGCGCAGCCACGGCACGTGTGCGAAGAGGCGCTGGTGGGCGGCTTCACGCAGGGCGAGATACAGCCGCACCTCCTCCTGCGGTACGCCGAGGTCCTTCCCGAACGCCTCGATGTTCGCCGGCAGCAGCGCGGCCTTGCCGACCGGGCCGAGCGGCAGGCCCACGTCGGTCGAGCCGACGACCTCGCCGGCGAGCACGCCGACGGCCTGCCCGATCTGCGTGCCGAACATGGCGCCGCCCATGGAGCGCATCATGCCGATCAGCGGGCCGGCCATGGCCTGCATCTCCTCGGGCAGCACGTCCCCCATGGCGGTGCCGACGCGCTCGGCGACCGGGTCGACGAGCTCCCGCCAGGCGGGCAGGGTCGCCTCGACCCACTCCGCGCGGCTCCAGGCCACCGCGGTGCCCGCGCCGGAGGGCAGGGCGGTCGCGTCGTCCAGCCACAGGTCGGCCAGGCGGACGGCCTCCTGGACGGCGTTGCGGTCGGTGGGACCGACGCTGGCGTCCTTCGTGCCGTCCGGTGTGCCCTGGGAGACCGTCTGGCGGGCGATCTGCTTGGCCATGTCCCAGTTCACCGGGCCGCCCTCGTAGGAGAGCATCTGGCCCAGCTGCTGGAACGCGGCGCCCAGGTCGTTGGGGTTCATGGAACCGAACATGGCAGCGAACGGGTTGTCCGCACCGGGGCCACCAAGGCCACCGGCTCCGGACGGCCCGAAACCGAACGGGTTGGCCGGTCCCTGACCACCACCGCTCTGCTGGTCCTTCTTCTTGCCCTCGTCGCCGTCGTCCGGCTCCTCCGGCGGAAGGCCGAATCCGAATGGGGTGTCACTCACGGGGTTCCTCGGCTGGTAGGGCCGCCGGTTCTTTCCGGCGGCACGGCTGCCCGACTTCACCACCCAGCGTAGACACCCGGGGCGGTTCGGGCCTCGGTGCTTCGCCGACTGACGGCCTGCGGCAGGATGGATGCCACCTGGTACGTACGCGTCACTCGCGCCCGTACTGAAGACAACCGCTGGAGACGCCCGGTGAGTTCCCCAGATCCGCAGGTTCGCGCAGCGCGAAACCAGTCAACCAGTTCCTCCCGCTCCGGCGCGCGCGGACCCGTCGTCGCGGTCACCGGTGCCGCGTCCGGGGTCGGGGCGCTGCTCACCGAGCGGCTCGCCGCGTCCGACGAGGTCAGACAGGTCGTGGCCATCGACGAACGGCGCGGTGACTGCGCGGCGGCACGGTGGCAGATCCTGGACGTACGGGATCCGGCCATCGCCGAGAAGCTGCGCGGCGCCGACGTGGTCGTGCACCTGGCACTGGACCTCGATCTGGAGACCGACGCGGCCGCCCGGACGGCTTACAACGTCCGGGGGACGCAGACCGTCCTGACCGCCGCGGCGGCGGCCGGCGTGCACCGTGTCGTGCTGTGCACCTCCGCGATGGTCTACGGCGCCCTCCCCGACAACGAGCTGCCGCTGTCCGAGGACGCCGAACTGCGCGCCACGGCCGAGGCCACCGGGGTCGGGGACCTGCTGGAGATCGAGCGGCTCGCGCGTCGCGCACCACGGGCGCATCCCGGCCTCAACGTCACCGTCGTCCGGCCGGCGGTACTGGTCGGAGGCATGGACACCGCGCTGACCAGGTACTTCGAGTCGCCCCGGCTGCTCGTCGTGGCCGGGTCGCGGCCGGCCTGGCAGTTCTGCCACGTCGACGACCTGTGCAGTGCCCTGGAGTACGCGGTGCTCGAGAAGGCCGACGGGGAACTGGCCGTCGGCTGCGACGGCTGGCTGGAGCAGGAGGAGGTCGAGGAGCTCAGCGGCATCCGGCGGATGGAGCTGCCGTCGGCGGTCGCGCTCGGCGCGGCGGCCCGGCTGCACCGCATCGGGCTGACGCCCTCCCCGGCCGGGGACCTGGCGTACACGATGTACCCCTGGGTGGTGAGCGGCAGCCGGCTGCACGACGCCGGATGGCGGCCGAAGTACACCAACGAGGAGGTGCTCGCGGAGCTGCTGGAGGAGGTCTCCGGGCGGCACACGGTCGCCGGGCGGCGTCTCGGGCGCAAGGACGCCACCGCGGCGGGAGCCGCCGGAGCGACGGTGGCCCTGCTGGGCGCGGCAGCGGTGGTACGACGGGCGCGGAAGGTCCGGCGGCGGATCTGAGACGGACGCGGTGCCGCGCCCGGTTTCTGGCGTCCGCACCCCGGGCTTGTCCGCCGGCGCCCGGTTTCTGGCGTCCGCACCCCGGGCTTGTCCGCCGGCGCCCGGTTTTCCCGCGTCCGCACCCCGGGCCTGTCCGCCCCCCCCGGCTTCTCCCGCCCGCCCCGACCCGCTCCGTCCCGCCCCGCCCGGCCGTGCCGCCTGCCGCACACCGGCCGCGGGCCTGTAGGAGGCTCCAAAGCGGTACGCGCGCATGCCGGGTGATAGCGCTATTCCGCGCGGTCCGCGCGGTGGGGCACGATGGGCGCATGGCAACCACGAACGACCACCCCGGCGAACTGGCCGCGCCGGATCCCGTCAAGCTGATCGGAATCCGGGACACACCCCTCTCCGTGGACGAGGTCTTCCGGGCCGTCGGAGACGACGCGGCCGGCGGGACCGCGCTGTTCGTCGGGACGGTCCGCAACCACGACGGCGGGTCCGACGTCGACCGGCTCGGGTACTCGTGCCACCCCAGCGCCGAGGCCGAGATGCGGCGGATCGCCGAGAAGGTCGTCGCGGAGTACCCCGTACGGGCGCTCGCGGCGGTGCACCGGGTGGGGGAGCTGGAGGTCGGGGACCTCGCCGTGGTCGTCGCCGTGTCCTGCCCGCACCGGGGCGAGGCCTTCGACGCCTGCCGGAAGCTGATCGACGACCTGAAGCACGAGGTGCCCATCTGGAAGCACCAGTCCTTCTCGGACGGTACCGAGGAATGGGTCGGCGCCTGCTGAGAGCGACGCCGCTCCCGTAACTCCGGTTGCGTAACGGCCCCCCCGGCGTGAGCGTTGTCACTGCGGATGGTTAATCTGCTGATCGGTCAGTCGCGGACGCTCATGGGCTTGGGAGGTCGGCATGGCAGCGCTTGCCTGGTTGCTGATTCCGCTTGTGGCGGCTGTCGGCGCGGGTCTGTGGGGCAGTTGGGCCAACCGGACCCGCAAGGCACGGAGCGACGGGCCCGAGCTGGACGGGTACGCCCGCTTCCGCGAGGCCATGGAGAGGCCCCCTACCCGGCGCTGACCGTACGACACATCCCTGACGGTGTTCTGACAGTCCAGTCCCGTACTGTCGTTCCATGCCACGCCGCACCGCGACGATGCTCGCTTCCACCCTGATGCTGATCGCGCTCCTGTGCGCGGGTGTGTTCATCCCCGTGCCGTACTCGGAGATGTCCCCGGGGCCGACGGTGAACACGTTGGGGGACCACGACGGCGAGCCGGTGCTGCAGATCTCCGGTCACGAGACCTACGAGGCGAGCGGGCATCTGAACATGACCACCGTCCGGGTCACCAGCGCCGAGTACAGGATGAACCTCGTGGAGGCGGTCTACGGGTGGCTGGCGCACGACAACCGCGTGGTGCCGCACGAGACCCTCTACCCGGACGGCAAGACCGAGGAAGAGGCCACCCAGGAGAACGCCGAGGAGTTCAGCCAGTCCCAGGAGAGCGCCAAGGTCGCCGCCCTGAAGGCGCTCGACATCCCGGTGAAGTCCTGGGTGGTCGTCTCCACGGTCGTCAAGGACTCCCCGGCGCAGGGCAGGCTGCACGCCGGCGACGTGATCAAGGCCGTGGACGGCAAGACCGTCGGTAAGCCCGCCGACGTCGCCGAGCTGGTGACCGAGCACAAGCCCGGACAGGACGTCGTCTTCACGATCGTGCCCGCCAAGGAGCAGGCCGCCGCGGAGAAGGAGGGCCGGACGCCCACCGAGACGCAGGAGGTCACGATCACCACCGCGGCCTCGGACGACACCGGCGCGAAGCGCGCCATCGTGGGGATCTCCGCCGGGACCGACCACACGTTCCCGTTCTCCATCGACATCAAGCTGGCCGACGTCGGCGGCCCCAGTGCCGGCCTGATGTTCGCCCTCGGCATCTACGACAAGCTCACGCCGGGCGACCTGACCGGCGGCACGTTCGTCGCCGGCACCGGGACGATCGACGACAACGGCAAGGTCGGCCCGATCGGCGGCATCGGGATGAAGACGATCGGCGCACGCGACAAGGGCGCCCGGTACTTCCTGACGCCCGCCGACAACTGCGCGGCCGCCGCCGAGGACATCCCCGACGGGCTCACCCTCGTGAAGGTGGACACCATCGACGACGCCCTCGGCGCGCTGGAGGACATCCGCTCGGGGAAGACCTCGGAGCTGCCGGAGTGCACGACCGGATGACGGGCCGAACGGCCGCGTAGAGCTCCGCGGGGTTACTCCTCGAAGGTCGCCGTCAGCGCCTGGGCCAGCCCCGGCACCAGGTCGGAGCCCGTGAGGACCTCCGTGGCGGCGTCCTTCTCCCGCAACCGCAGGGCGGAGTCGCGGGTGCCGTCCCGCAGGACCCCGACCGTCATGCGGACCTCCTGGCGGTCGGGGTGCTCCGCCACCCACTGCGCCAGTTTCGCCTCGTTCAGGCCCTCGGGGACCTGGGCCTCGGCGGACGGCGGCAGCATCAGGCGCTCCACGGCGAGGGCGCAGCCGACCACCGCGTCGGGCCAGGCGATGGTGCCCAGGAACTCGTCGAGCGGCTGGTCCGTTGGAATCTCGTCCTGCTCGATCGGGGTGAGGCCGGAGCTCTCCGGCTCTTCCTGGAGACCGAGCCGGTCCGCGAGCGAGGGCTGATCGGCCCTCAACCGTGCGGTGTCGACAAGTGCAAAGAGGCGTGCGGGCTGGTCCCAGCCGAGGCCCGAGACGTATTCGTCGATCTCGAGTACGGCCCGGGTGAGGGGGCTCGCTGCCATGGGGGTGTTGGACATGGTCACAATCCTGCCTCGTTACTGGCCCGAATCGGGAACCGAGTAAACGATGAGTAAGTTGCATAAGTGTGGGCCCACGATCTCGGGGGCGCACGGGGGGCCCACGAACCCGAGGGCCTGACGGATCAACAGCGAACTTCGAGGTGCGCACCTTGGCTTTCCAGATGCCGGACCGCGGCGGAGGCCCCCCGTCGGGGCCGCGGATCAGAGTGGGCCGCCCGTCCCGGCGTGTCCGAACCCTCCTGATGACACTTGGTGTCCTCGCCGTGCTCGGCATGGCGTTCACCATGTTCGCGGGGTTCTGGACGGACTGGCTCTGGTATCGGTCGGTCCACTACTCGTCGGTGTTCACGACGACCCTGTGGACCAAGATCGGACTCTTCTTCGTCTTCGGCCTGCTGATGGCGCTCGCCGTCGGGTTCAACATCTGGCTGGCCCACCGGCTGCGGCCGCCGCTGAGCGCCATGTCGATGGAGCAGCAGAACCTCGACCGGTACCGGATGGGCATCGCCCCGTACAAGAAGTGGCTGCTGCTCGGCATCACAGCCCTGGTCGGCCTCATCGCCGGCGCCTCCGCGTCCGGTCAGTGGCGGACCTGGCTCATGTGGGTCAACGGCGTCTCCTTCGGACAGAAGGACCCCCAGTTCAAGCTGGACGTCTCCTTCTACGCCTTCGACCTCCCCTGGTACCGGTTCCTGCTCGGCTTCGGCTTCGCCGCCGTGATCATCTCCGTGATCGCCGCCGCGCTCACCCACTACCTGTACGGCGGGCTCCGCGTCACCAGCCCCGGCGCGCGCGCCACGGCCGCGGCCACCGGGCACCTGTCGGTGCTCATCGGCGTCTTCGTCGCCCTCAAGGCGGTCGCCTACTGGCTGGACCGGTACGGGCTGGCGGTGAAGTCCAGCGACTTCAAGGCGACCGACAGCTGGACGGGTCTGCGGTACGTCGACGCCAACGCCTACCTGCCGGCCAAGACGATCCTGTTCTGCATCGCCGTCATCTGCGCTCTGCTGTTCTTCGCCACCCTCTGGCGGCGCACCTGGCAGCTGCCCGTGATCGGCTTCGGCCTGATGGTGCTCTCCGCGATCCTCATCGGCGGCCTGTACCCGGCGCTGGTCCAGAAGTTCCAGGTCCAGCCGAACGAGCAGGCCAAGGAAGCGCCGTACGTCGAGAAGAACCTCAAGGCGACGCGCGACGCCTACGGCATCGCGGGCACCCAGGTCACCGAGTACCCGGGTGTGAGCCAGACCCAGGACAAGACCAAGCTCCGTGACGACGTGGACGCCGCCGCGTCCATCCGGATCATGGACCCGAACGTCATCTCGCCGACGTTCCAGCAGCTCCAGCAGATGCGGAACTACTACGCGTTCCCGACCAACCTGGACGTCGACCGCTACTCCAAGGACGGCAAGGACCAGGACACGGTCATCGGTCTGCGCGAGCTGAACCTGGCCGGCATCCCGAAGAAGAACTGGATCAACAACCACTTCCGCTACACCCACGGCTACGGCGTCGTCGCGGCCAAGGGCACCGAGGTCGACGCCGAGGGCCGCCCGGTCTTCACCGAGTCCAACCTGCCGTCCGAGGGCGACCTCGGCACGTACGAGCAGCGGATCTACTACGGCGAGAAGACCACCACGTACTCGATCGTCGGCGGTCCCCAGAAGGAGATCGACTACTCCGACGACAGCGGCGAGAAGACCTTCAGCTACAAGGGCGACGGCGGGGTCGACCTGTCCAACCCGATCAACCGGGCGGCATACGCGGCGGCGTTCAGCGAGCCGCAGATCCTCTACTCCGGTGCGATCGGCGAGGGCTCGAAGATCCTCTACAACCGCACGCCCAAGGAGCGCGTCGAGGCGGTCGCCCCGTGGCTGACCATCGACGGCGACGCCTACCCCGCGGTGGTGGACGGCCGTATCCAGTGGATCGTCGACGCGTACACGACGACGAACGGCTATCCGTACGCCTCGCGTACGACGCTCGGTGACACGACCGCCGACTCGCTGACCGCGGCGAACGACCAGCGCGCGGTGGTGGCCCAGCAGAACCAGGTCAACTACATCCGCAACTCGGTGAAGGCGACCGTCGACGCGTACAGCGGCGACGTCAAGCTCTACCAGTGGGACACCAAGGATCCGGTCCTCAAGACCTGGATGAAGGCGTTCCCGAACACCGTGCAGGACAAGAGTGAGATCTCCGACGAGCTGATGGCGCATCTGCGCTACCCGCAGGACCTGTTCAAGGTCCAGCGCGAGCTGCTCACGCGCTACCACGTGAAGGACGCCAACACGTTCCTCAGCGGCAGCGAGGTGTGGCAGGTGCCCGACGACCCGACCAACAAGTCGGGTGACGCGGTGCCGCCGTACTACCTGAGCATGAAGATGCCCGACCAGGACAAGCAGGCGTTCTCGCTCACGACGACGCTGACGCCCAACGGCCGTGACAACCTCAGCGCGTTCATGGCGGTCGACGCCGAGGCGGGGACCGAGGGCTACGGCAAGATCAGAATCCTCAAGCTGCCGACGAGCACGACCGTCAACGGACCCAAACAGGTCCAGAGCCAGTTCAACTCCGAACAGGACATCGCCGAGTCCATCAGGCTGCTCAGAGGCGGCGACTCGGAGGTCGAGTACGGCAACCTGCTGACGGTGCCGCTCGACGGCGGACTGCTGTACGTGGAGCCGGTCTACGTACGCGGCGGCGACCTCAAGTACCCGTTGCTGCGCAAGGTGCTGGTCAGCTACGGGGGCGCCACCGCCTTCGAGGACACGCTCGACGAGGCCCTCGCCAAGGTCTTCGGGGCCGCGGAGGCCGGCACGACGGAGCCGCCACCGGACGAGGGCGAGGGCACGACCGAGCCACCGCCGACGTCCACCAACCCGACGGTCCGGGAAGCGCTGAACGACGCGCAGAAGGCCTTCGACGCCGGCCAGAAGGCCCTGGAACAGAAGGACCTGGCCGCGTACGCGGAGGCCCAGAAGGACCTGGAGGCGGCCCTGCAGCGCGCCGAGGATGCGCAGGCCAAGGTCGACGAGAGCGCCGGCGGCAAGAACGGCGACGACAAGGCCGGAGACAAGGCCGAGGACGGCAAGGCCAGTCCGAGTTCCGCCCCGACCGGAGATTCCGGCGGAGGCTCGGACAGCGGCTGACCCGCTGCCCGAGCCGGGCGTTCGGCCTGGTCAAAGCCCATCCCGCGCCGTGCTAGGGTTGTGAACACAACGGCGCGGGGTGGAGCAGCTCGGTAGCTCGCTGGGCTCATAACCCAGAGGTCGCAGGTTCAAATCCTGTCCCCGCTACTGAAGTCGTGAGCTATACGCGAACGGCCACAAAGGCCCGGATTCCGAAAGGGATCCGGGCCTTTGTGATGTGCGAACGCATGTGCCGGTGACGTCTACGGCCGCGCCGCCAGGGGGAGTTGGGGGTATCTGTGTTTGACTTGTCTCCCTGTGGGCATGTCGACAAAACGCTGAAGTGACCTCACGGGCTGCGGTATACCGGATGTACCCAGGTTGCAGGTGGTGCGACGATGGACGTTATGGGGGACATGGCAAATCTGTTCGGGACAGGGCGTTTTGCCCAGCCGTCCGGTCAGGAGGAGAGCGCGGACGAGGCCCAGGAAGCGGCCGACGAGGCCGCCGAGGAAGTGCGCCGGCGGATCGCCGCCGAGGCCGGTGACGTCGAGGCGATGAGCGTCCTCGGCGCCATGCTGCTGCGCCGCGGCGACTTCGACGGAGCCGAGTCCCATCTGCGTGCCGCCACCGCGGCCGGCGACCGGGCCGCCGCCAACAACCTGGGCGTCCTGCTGCATCAGCGCGGGTACGCCGACGACGCGGCCGGATGGTGGCGGATCGCCGCCGTCGCCGGGTCCGCCCCGGCCGCCCACGCACTGGGACGGCACTTCCGCGAGCGCGGGGACGAACCCGCCGCCGAGTACTGGCTGCGCCAGTCCGCCGAGCAGGGCCATGTGCTGGGCGCCTACGCCCTCGCCGACCTGCTGGAACACCGGGGTGACGACACCGGGGCCGAGCGGTGGATGCGGGCCGCGGCCGAGCGCGGGCACCGGGAGGCCGCGTACCGGCTGGCGCGGACCCTGGACCGCGGTGCCGGGCGGGACCGTGGCGGCGGCGACGGCGTGGCGGCCTCCGCGGCCGAGGGGGCCGAGCAGTGGTACCGGCAGGCCGCCGCACGCGGCCACCGGCGAGCCGCCCTGCACCTCGGGACGATCCTGGAGAAGCGGGGCGAGCTCAAGGAGGCCGGCCGCTGGTACCTGACGTCCGCCAAGGACGGCGAGGCCCGCGCGGCCTGCGCGCTCGGCTTCCTGCTGCGGGACGCCGGGGACACGGAGAGCGCCGCCGTGTGGTGGCTGCGGGCCGCGCAGGACGGCGACGGCAACGCCGCCAACGCGCTGGGCGCGCTGCACGCCGAACGCGGTGAGACCCAGACCGCCGAGCGCTGGTACCGGGCCGCGATGGACGCCGGGGACGACAACGGGGCGTACAACCTCGGGCTGCTCTGCGCAGAGCAGGGGCGCACCACACAGGCCGAGCAGTGGTACCGGCGCGCCGCGTACGCCGGGCACCGGGAGGCATCCAACGCGCTGGCCATCCTGCTGCTGCGCGGCGGGGACGAGACCGGTGCCGAGCCGTGGTTCTCCAAGGCCGCCGAGGCGGGCAGCGTCGACGCCGCGTTCAACCTCGGGATCCTGCACGCGGGACGGGGCGAGGAGCGGGCGGCGCTGCGCTGGTACGAGCGGGCGGCCGCCGCCGGGCACACCGAGGCGGCGCTGCAGGTCGGCATGGCGCGCCTGCGGGACGGGGACGAGCGCGAGGCCGAGCGGTTCCTGCGGTGCGCGGCGGGGGGCGGCAGCGCGGAGGCCGCCTACCGCCTGGCGACGGTGCTGGACGCCCGCCGCCCGCCCGCGCCCGCGCACGAGCTGGGTGAGACGGCGCAGGAGAAGTCCGAGTGCGAGGAGTGGTACGAGCGGGCGGCTTCCCAGGGGCACCGGCGGGCCCAGGTGCGGGTCGGCATGCTGGCCGCGGCGCGGGGCGACGTGGTGGAGGCCGCACGGTGGTACCGGGAGGCGGCCGAGGCCGGATCCCGCAACGGCGCGTTCAACCTGGGGCTGCTGCTGGCCCGCGAGGGCAGCGAGCCGGAGGCCGTCGTGTGGTGGCGCCGGGCGGCCGACGCCGGACACGGGCGGGCCGCGCTGCGGCTGGCGCTGGTCTGCGCGCGGCGGGGGGAGCTGGCCGAGGGGCAGCGCTGGGCCGACCGGGCGGTGTCGCTGGGGCCGCGGGAAGTGGGGGAGCGGGCGGCTCGGCTGCGAGACGCGTTGCGGCAGGAGTTGTCGGCGTGATGCGTGACGCCGGCTGAGCCGGGTGCTCCCTGAGGGGGTCTGGGGTCGGCGTTGGCGCTGGGCGGGGGGGGCGTGGTCCCTCTCAGGCCGTTCAGGCACTGGGGAGGCGCCGCCCCGGCCGCGGCGCGGAAGCGATTTGCTTCTGGTCGTCGGGGTGACGTAATGTTCCATTCATCGACGCGGGGTGGAGCAGCTCGGTAGCTCGCTGGGCTCATAACCCAGAGGTCGCAGGTTCAAATCCTGTCCCCGCTACTGAAGGCCGAGGGCCGGAATCCGAAAGGGTTCCGGCCCTCGGTGCGTTCACCGTTCACCGTTCACCGTTCACCGGTACCGGTTACCGGTCACGGTTCACCCCGTCCGCTCCCACGTCGAAGCCCCGGCACCATCGGTGCCGGGGCTGTCGTGCGAGGACGGGCGGAAGGGCTTACGCCGCAACGCAGTTCGGGCAGGTGCCGCGGTACGTCACCTCGACGTCGGAGACGGTGAAGCCGAAGCGCTCCGAGTCCGGAAGATCGGCCAGCGGGTTGCCGACCGGGTGGACGTCGCGGATCGCGCCGCACTGGGCGCAGACCAGGTGGTGGTGCGGCTGGTGCGCGTTCGGGTCGTACCGCTTGGCACGCTTGTCCGTCGCGACTTCCAGTACCTCACCGAGCGAGACCAGCTCACCGAGGGTGTTGTAGACGGTCGCCCGGGAGATCTCGGGGAGCCTGTCCACGGCCCTGGCGTGCACCTCGTCGGCCGTCAGGTGGACGTGTTCGCCGTCGAGGACCTCGGCCACGACGCGCCGCTGCGCGGTCATGCGCCAGCCGCGTCCACGCAGCCGTTCCAGTAGGTCACTCATACAGACCAGCCTAACAGCAAGGGGGGCCAGGCCCCGAACGTGTGTGACTTTGGAGTCTTACTTGACTTAGACATTGTCCATTGTAGGATCGGTAGCGGCATTAGCCAAGGGACAGGTTTTGCAGGATTGGCGCAGGAGGCAGTACGTGACTCAGGGACCGCTCACCACGGAGACCGGTGCACCGGTAGCCGACAACCAGAACAGCGAGACCGCGGGCATCGGCGGCCCCGTGCTCGTCCAGGACCAGCTCCTTCTGGAGAAGCTGGCCCACTTCAACCGTGAGCGCATCCCGGAGCGCGTCGTGCACGCCCGCGGCGCCGGCGCCTACGGCACCTTCACGGTCACCGCCGATGTCACCCAGTACACCCGGGCGAAGTTCCTCTCCGAGGTCGGCAAGGAGACGGAGACCTTCCTCCGCTTCTCGACCGTGGCCGGCAACCTGGGCGCGGCGGACGCCGTCCGCGACCCGCGCGGCTTCTCGCTGAAGTTCTACACCGAAGAGGGCAACTACGACCTCGTCGGCAACAACACCCCGGTGTTCTTCATCAAGGACGCCATCAAGTTCCCCGACTTCATCCACACCCAGAAGCGCGACCCCTACACGGGTTCGACGGAGATGGACAACGTCTGGGACTTCTGGAGCCTGTCGCCGGAGTCCACGCACCAGGTGACCTGGCTGTTCGGTGACCGCGGCATCCCGGCGTCCTACCGCCACATGGACGGCTTCGGCTCCCACACCTTCCAGTGGAACAACGAGGCGGGCGAGGCCTTCTGGGTCAAGTACCACTTCAAGACGGACCAGGGCATCAAGTGCCTCACGCAGGCCGAGGCCGACAAGCTCGCCGGTGAGGACCCCGACTCCCACCAGCGCGACCTGCGCGAGGCCATCGAGCGCGGTGACTTCCCGTCCTGGACCGTCGGCGTGCAGATCATGCCCGTCGCCGAGGCCGCGACGTACCGCTTCAACCCGTTCGACCTGACCAAGGTGTGGCCGCACGCGGACTACCCGATCGTCTGGTTCGGCAAGCTGGAGCTCAACCGCAACCCGGAGAACATCTTCGCCGAGGTCGAGCAGTCGATCTTCTCCCCGGCGCACTTCGTGCCCGGCATCGGTCCGTCCCCGGACAAGATGCTCCAGGGCCGCCTGTTCGCCTACGGCGACGCCCACCGCTACCGCGTCGGCATCAACGCCGACCACCTGCCGGTGAACCGTCCGCACGCCACCGAGGCGCGCACCAACTCCCGTGACGGCTACCTGTACGACGGCCGCCACAAGGGTGCGAAGAACTACGAGCCGAACAGCTTCGGCGGCCCGTTCCAGACGGACAGGGCCCTGTGGCAGCCGGTCGCGGTCTCCGGTGTCACCGGCGACCACGAGGCTCCGTCGCACGCCGAGGACAACGACTTCGTCCAGGCGGGCAACCTCTACCGGCTGATGACGGACGAGGAGAAGGAGCGGCTGATCAACAACCTGGCCGGCGCCCTCTCCGGCGTCTCGCGCGACGACATCGTCGAGCGTGCGATCGACAACTTCCGCCAGGCCGACGGTGACTTCGGCAAGCGGCTGGAGGCCGCGGTCCAGGCCCTTCGCGGCTGACGTCCAGCACTGGACCGCTTGTCGTAGCGGCGGGCCGGATCCCCGGGTACGGGGGTCCGGCCCGTTCGTCGTGTCGGCGGCGGTGGCGCGGTGGGCGTCACCGGCAATGCCGCCGGACGGACTGTCGTCAGGCGGTCACCGCCGGTGTCCCGTGCCGCGACCGTGCCGGTGCCCAGCAGCGGATGATGTCGCGTACCGAGACGATGCCGGCGGGCTCCCCGCGGTCGAGGACGATGAGGTGGCGGAAACCGCCGTGCGCCATCGCCCGGGCCGCCTCCTCCACGGTCCAGGACGGTGCGGCGAACACGACGTCGGTGGTGGTGTGGGCGTGGGCGCGTTCGGTGTCCGGGTCCTGGCCCAGGCCGACCGAGACGAGGACGTCGCGTTCGGTGAGGATGCCGATGCCGCCGGCGTCGGGGTCGTGCACCACGGCCGCGCCGACGCGGCGTGCGGACATCAGGGCGGCGGCCTGGCGGAGGGTGTGGGTGGGTCCGATGGTGAGGACGACCGTGCTCATGGCTTCGCGGACGAGCATGGGTGGAGCCACCTCCTGCCGGTGATCCATGAGTCGGTTCATGGATTCACAAGTTCACAAGTGGGGGACTCCCAGAGTGGCAGGTACCGCACGGGTCAACAAGAGGCTGGACGGGGTGCGGTGCGGGGGCGTCAGGAACGCGCTCAGTAACGCTGGTTGAGGTACCCGAGAAGCTCGTCGTGCAGCCGGCCGTTCGACGCCGCCGCGTTGCCGCTGTTCGGACCGGGGCGGCCGTCGAGGCCGGTGAAGGTGCCGCCGGCCTCCGTGACGATGATCGAGTTCGCGGCCATGTCCCAGAGGGAGAGCTCGGGTTCGGCGCAGATGTCGACCGAGCCCTCGGCGACCATCATGTACGGCCAGAAGTCACCGTACGCGCGCGTGCGCCACACCTCGCGGGTCAGGTCGAGGAAACCGTCGAGCCGGCCCTGTTCCTCCCAGCCGCCGAGCGACGAGTACGCGAAGGAGGCGTCGGAGAGCGCGGAGACCTGGGAGACCCGCAGCCGGGAGGCCGAGGTCAGGCTGCGGCCGGTGAAGGCGCCGTGGCCCTTCACCGCCCACCAGCGGCGGCCGAGCGCCGGGGCGGAGGCGAGGCCGACGACGGGCTGGTAGCCGCCCTCGCCCGCCTCCATGAGGGCGATGAGGGTGGCCCAGACGGGGACGCCGCGCACGTAGTTCTTGGTGCCGTCGATCGGGTCGATGATCCAGCGGCGGGGGCCGGTGCCCTCGACGCCGTACTCCTCGCCGAGGACCGCGTCGCGGGGGCGGGCGCGGGCGAGGTGGCCGCGGATGAGTTCCTCGGCGGCCTTGTCCGCCTCGCTCACCGGGGTCATGTCCGGCTTGGTCTCGACCTTCAGGTCGAGGGCCTTGAAGCGTTCCATCGTCGCGGCGTCGGCGGCGTCCGCGAGAACGTGGGCGAGGCGGAGGTCGTCGAGGTAGTCGGCCATGCGGTCACGGTATCTGCCGGGGGAGGGGCGCGGCTACCAGGGGTTCGGCGGGCGGAGGGCGGGTGCCGGCGCCGGTGGGCCCCTGGGCCGGTGTCCGGCGGGGCCCGGGCCCGTCGGGGCCGGATGCAGGAGGGTGCGCGGTCCGGCGTGGCGGCGTGCGACTGCCCGCGGTCGTGCCGGCGGGCGACCGCCGGTGGCCGGGACGGTGTCCGACTGCCGGTGTCCGTGTCGGTGTGTGGCCGCCGGCGGCCGCGGCGGCATGCGCGAAGGCCCTTGACAGTGCCACCGTGCCCGTCAAATCTGGGCACGGAGTCGCTCGGCCCGAGGGAGGCGAGGGTGCCTGCAGCCCGGGAGTCCCTGCTCGATGCCGCTTACGCGGCGCTGGCGCGCCGGCCGTGGTCCGCTGTGCGGATGGTGGACGTCGCGGCGGTGGCCGGAGTGTCCCGGCAGACGTTGTACAACGAGTTCGGGAGCAAGGAGGGCCTCGCCCGGGCGCTCGTCCGCAGGGAGGCGGACGGATACCTGGCCGGCGTGGAGCGGGCCCTTGCCGGCGGCCCCGAGGACGACTCGTGCGAACGGCTCACCGCGACCGCCGAGTGGACCACGTCCGTCGCCAGGGACAACGCGCTGGTGCGGGCCATGCTCACCGGCTGCTGGAACGAGCGGCTGCCCTCCCCGGCCCTGATCGCGGTGCCGTCCTCCTCGGCCGTGCCGGCCCAGCGCCGGGCCGACGGTCCGCTGCCCTCGCCCGGCGACTTCGTCGCCCTCGTGCGCGACCGTGCCGTGGCCGTCGTCCTGAAGCGCGGCGGCACGTTTCCGTGGCCGGACGCCACCGAGTTGGCCCGCTCCTGCGAACTGGCTGTACGTCTCGCCCTGTCCTGCGTCGCGGCGCCGCCCGCCGAGGGCGGGGTGGCGGACCTCGTGCGCGCCGCCCTGCCGCGCCGGCCGGCGCCGCGGCGGTGAACGCCTCAGTGCGCCGAGCCCGACAACTGCAGCCCGATCACGCCGATGATGACCAGGCTGATCGAGACGATCTTCAGTGTCGAGACCAGGTCCCCGAGGAAGACCATGCCGTAGATGGCGGTGCCCGCCGCGCCGATGCCGGTCCACACCGCGTACGCGGGGCCGACGTCGAGTTTCTTCAAGGACATGGTCAGCAGGCCGAAACTGCCCAGCGCGAAGACGCAGAAGGCGATGGTGGGCCAGAGCCGGGTGAAACCGTGCGACAGCTTCAGGCATACGGCGAAGCCGGTTTCGAGCACCCCGGCCACTACGACCAGCAGCCACGCCATGTGTTGTCCTCCCGTAGTCCCGTACCGTGACCGCTGCGCCGATCGGTCGCCTCGTCCGATCCTGCCCGGACGTGGACACGACGTGGATGCGACGTGGTGCGATTATGCACTTACCGGTACCACGGCACGGCAAACAACGCGGAGGTCAGTCGCCTTCCTTCCGCTCCCGCGTCGACAGCAGCCGACGCAGCGAGTACAGCCGCGCGGGGTCGGCGTGCCCCTCGGCGACCCAGGCGTCGAGCGCGCAGTCGGGCTCGTCGTGGCCGCACGCGCGCGGGCAGCCCTCCGTGCCGGGCACCAGGTCCGGGAAGGCGTTGATCACCCGGGACGGGTCGATGTGCGCCAGCCCGAACGACCGTACGCCCGGAGTGTCGACGACCCAGCCACCCGCCTCGGAGGACAGCGGCAGGGCGAGGGCCGACGTCGTCGTGTGCCGGCCGCGTCCCGTCACCGCGTTGACGTGGCCCGTCACGCGGCGGCGGTCCTCGGGCACCAGGGTGTTGACGAGGGTCGTCTTGCCGACGCCGGAGTGGCCGACGAAGGCCGTGATCTTCCCGTCCAGGTGCTCACGGACGAGGTCGGCCGCGGCGCCGTTCTCCAGTTCCTCGCGGCTGGTGACGACGTACGGGATGTCCAACGCGCCGTACAGTTCCAGGAGTTCGTCGGGCGGCGCGAGGTCCGACTTGGTCATGACGAGCAGCGGGGTGAGACCGCCGTCGAACGCCGCGACCAGGCAGCGGTCGATCAGGCGGGGGCGCGGCTCGGGATCGGCGAGGGCGGTGACGATGGCGAGCTGGTCGGCGTTGGCGACGACCACGCGCTCGTAGGGGTCGTCGTCGTCCGCCGTGCGGCGCAGCAGCGAGGTGCGCTCCTCGATGCGGACGATGCGCGCGAGGGTGTCCTTCCTGCCGGTGAGGTCGCCGACCAGTGCCACCCGGTCGCCGACGACCGCCGCCTTGCGGCCCAGTTCGCGGGCCTTCATGGCCATGACGATCCGGTCCTCGACCAGGCAGGTCAGCCGGCCCCGGTCCACGGTGAGGACCAGGCCGGCGGCGGCGTCCTCGTGCTTGGGCCGGATGTGGGTGCGCGGCCTGTTGCCCTTGCGGTTGGGGCGGGAGCGGATGTCGTCCTCGTCGGTGTGCTTGCCGTAGCGGCGCATGGCGAACCGTCCTACGCCTCGAGCATCCCGGTCCACAGGTCGGGGAATTCGGGGAGGGTCTTGGCGGTCGTCGCCACGTTCTCGATCTGCACGCCCTCGACCGCGAGGCCGACGATCGCTCCGGCGGTGGCCATGCGGTGGTCCTCGTAGGTGTGGAAGACGCCCCCGTGCAGGCGGCGCGGGCGGATGTGCAGGCCGTCGGCGGTCTCGGTGACGTCGCCGCCGAGCTCGTTGATCTCCTTGGTGAGCGCGGCCAGCCGGTCCGTCTCGTGCAGGCGCAGATGCGCGACCCCGCGCAGGGTGGAGGGGGAGTCCGCGAGGGCGGCGACGGCCGCGATGCCCGGGGTCAGCTCGCCGACCTCGCCGAGGTCCACGTCGATGCCGTGCACCGCACCCGATCCGGTGAAGACGAGTCCGTAGTCCGTCAGTTCGCAGGAGCCGCCCATCTCGGTGAAGATCTCGCGGAGCCGGTCACCGGGCTGGGTGGTGCGGGACGGCCAGTCGGGGATGACGACCCTGCCGCCGGTCACGAGCGCCGCCGCCAGGAACGGCTGGGCGTTGGACAGGTCCGGCTCGATCGTCAGGTCCCGGCCGAGGAGCGCGCCCGGCGTGACCCGCCAGACGTTCGGCTCGCCGCCGGACTCCGGGGTGTCGACCTGGGCGCCGACCGAGCGCAGCATGTCGACGGTCATCCGGATGTGCGGCATGGACGGCAGCGCGGAGCCGGTGTGGCGGACCTCCACGCCCTGGTTGAAGCGCGGGCCGGACAGCAGCAGCGCGCTGACGAACTGGGAGGACGACGACGCGTCGATCTCGACCGGACCGCCCTCCAGGGCGCCGCTGCCGTGCACGGTCATCGGCAGCGCGCCGCGCCCGTCGTCGTCGACGCGGGCTCCGAGGGCGCGCAGCGCGTCGATCACGCCGTGCAGGGGGCGCTCGTACGAGCGCGGGTCGCCGTCGAACCGGATGGCGCCGTCGGCGAGCGTGGCGACCGGCGGCAGGAAGCGCATGACCGTGCCGGCGTTGCCCACGTCGACGGTGGCCGGGCCGCGCAGGCCCGCCGGGATGACCCGCCAGAACTCGCCGGTGCCCTCGGGACCGACGCCCTCCTCGATCTCGACGCCCATCGCGCGCAGGGCGCCGGCCATCAGCAGGGTGTCGCGGGAGCGCAGCGGGCGGCGCAGCCAGCCGGGCTCGGAGGCGAGGGCGGCCAGCACCAGGGCGCGGTTGGTGACCGATTTGGACCCGGGCACGTGGACGGTCGCGTCGACGGCTCCGCTCGCGTGCGGGGCGGGCCAGAGGGCGGTGTGCGCGGGGTTCACGGTCATGGGCCCCACTTTAATGGCAGGGAACGACCGGAGATCTTGATCAAAAGCGGAGAAACCTGACCGAAAACGCGACAGTGCAATACGATCGTGCAATTGCCGTGCATATATGCGGAGCGCGGGGACGGAAAGCTGAAGGGGAGCGTCCCGTTCACAGCTCCAGCAGCCAGCGTCCCCCGCCGATCAGCGAGCACAGCGACACCGCGTGGAACAGGAAGAACCACACCCCCGCCGGTGCGTGGGTCAGCCGGGCCAGCTGGTCCGCGTCCGAGTCGCCGGCGCCGCCCCGCGCCCGCTTGGCCTGCAGCTCGAACGCCGGGCGCACCCCGCCCAGCAGCAGGAACCACACCACCGCGTAGGCGAAGGCCGCCTGCACCTGGGGCCCGGCCAGCCAGGACACCAGGACGAACGTGGTGCCGGTGAGCACCACCGTGAGCACCCCGTAGGCGTTGCGGACCATCACCAGCAGGGCCACGAGCAGTGCCGTCGCCAGCCACAGCAGCAGGGTGATGCGTCCGGAGGTCAGCAGTGCGGCACCGCCGAGGCCGAGCAGCGGGGGTGCGGTGTAGCCGGAGACCGCGGTGAGGATCATGCCGAGTCCGTGCGGCTTGCCGCGGCTGACGGTCAGGCCGCTGGTGTCCGAGTGCAGGGTGATGCCGGTCAGTGTGCGCCCGGTGAGCAGGGCCACGAGGCCGTGGCCGCCCTCGTGGGCGATGGTGATGGCGTTGCGCGCCATCCGCCACAGCCCCTGCGGCACGACGACGGCGAGCGCGGCGACCAGGGTGACGATCACCACCCACAGGTCGGGATCGGGCTGGGTGCCGGAGACCTCGTCCCAGAGGGAGGCGAGCGAGGCCGTTGCGAGGTGGTCCATGTGCGGTGAGGGCTCCTCGTGTGCGCGGTTCAGCGGGTGCGGCGCGAAGCGCCTCGGTGAGGGGTGGTGGCCGGGAGACGGGCGGGCCTGGCAGTGTGGCACGTATGTGCGGACGGTATGCGGCGAGTCGTCGACCCGAGGATCTCGCGGGAATCTTTGAAATCGAGAAGTGGGAGCCCGAGGAGACCTTGGAGCCCGACTACAACGTGGCCCCCACCAAGGAGGTCCACGCCGTCCTGGACCGCCCCCTGAAAGACGCCGGGGACCCGAGGCCGGTTCGCCAGCTGCGCACACTCAAGTGGGGCCTCGTCCCCTCCTGGTCCAAGACGCCCGAGGGCGGCGCCCGGATGATCAACGCGCGCGCGGAGACCGTCCACGAGAAGCCTTCCTTCCGGCGCGCCTTCGCCACCCGGCGCTGCATCCTGCCCGCCGACGGCTACTACGAGTGGGTGACCGGCAGACAGGAGCGCGACCTGGAGGTCGAGGGGCGCAGGAAGCGGCCCCGCAAGCAGCCGTACTTCGTGACTCCGGCCGACGGCTCCGTGTTCGCCATGGCGGGGCTGTACGAGTTCTGGCGGGACAGGACACTGCCGGACGACCACCCGCAGGCCTGGTGGGTGACGTGTTCGGTGATCACCACCGAGGCGGAGGCCGCGCCGCTGGCGGTCGCCCCGGCCGACGGCCCGCACGCGCTCGCCGAGATCCACCCGCGGATGCCGCTGATGCTGACGCCGGACCGGTGGGACGACTGGCTCGACCCGGCGCGCACCGACCCCGACGAGCTGACCTCCCTGCTGGCACCGCCGCCCACCGGGCTGATGCGCGCGTTCCCCGTCTCCACCTCCGTCAGCAACGTCCGCAACAACGGGCCGGAGCTGTTGAAGGAGCTGGAAGGGCCGGAAGAGGGCACACTCTTCTGACGTGACGCATGCGACAACGGATCCGACCGAGACGGTCGAGACGGACGCCGGCCCGGCCCGCATCACCTGGCACCCGGCGACGGAGCCCCGCCTCGTCCTGGCCGCGAGCCACGGCGCGGGCGGCGGCATCGAGGCGCGCGACCTGCGGGCGCTGGCGGCCGTGCTGCCCGCGCACGGCGTCAGCGTCGCCCTGGTCGAACAGCCCTGGCGGGTGGCCGGCAAGAAGCTGGCGCCCGCGCCGAAGACCCTGGACACCGGCTGGCGGGGCGTCTGGCCCGCGCTGGCCGCCCCCGGGCTGCCGGTGATCTCCGGCGGCCGGAGCGCCGGCGCCCGGGTCGCCTGCCGCACCGCCGCCGAACTGGGCGCCCACGCCGTCCTCGCCCTGAGCTTCCCGCTGCACCCACCGGGCAAGCCCGAGAAGTCCCGCGCCGGCGAGCTGCTCGGCGCCGGCGTCCCCACACTCGTCGTCCAGGGCGGCAACGACCCCTTCGGCCGGCCCGAGGAGTTCCCCGTGACCCCCGGGGAGACGTACGACCTGATCGAGATCCCGCACGGCGACCACGGCTTCGCCGTGCCCAAGCGGGTGGAGATCAGCCAGGAGAGGGCACTGGAGCTGATCACCGAAGGTGTCGCGGAGTGGACCCGCTCACTCGGCTGACGGCCCTGGGAATGACCGGCGGACGCCCGCTGTTGTGGCGGACATACGTTGCTGAGAATCAGCACCGACGCCGTACGAGAGGAAGTCCGCCGCATGGCTTCAGCCTTCTGCCCAAGTCGCAGCAGCCGCGCCGACCTGGACTGGACGGTGCTGCACGCGGCGAAGACCGCCTCTATTCGGGCGGCGGGCGGGCCGGATCGTCGTCTATCCTCCGATTCGAGTGGGGCCGGTCTCGGTCTCGCGACATCGTTGGAGGAGGTGGGTCCGGTCACTGGGACCGACGCAGGGACCGAACACGGCCAGGCGGAGCAGCCCGAGGGCCGGGGCAAGGGCGCGGAGTCGACCGCGGAGCGCAGCGCGCGCTTCGAGCGGGACGCGCTCGAGTTCCTCGACCAGATGTACTCGGCCGCGCTGCGCATGACGCGTAATCCGGCCGACGCCGAGGACCTGGTGCAGGAGACCTACGCCAAGGCGTACGCGTCCTTCCACCAGTTCCGCGAGGGCACCAACCTCAAGGCGTGGCTGTACCGGATCCTCACCAACACCTTCATCAACTCGTACCGCAAGAAGCAGCGCGAACCCCAGCGCAGCGCGGCCGAGGAGATCGAGGACTGGCAGCTCGCGCGCGCCGAGTCGCACATGTCGACGGGTCTGCGCTCCGCGGAGTCGCAGGCGCTCGACCACCTGCCCGACTCGGACGTGAAGCAGGCGCTCCAGGCGATCCCCGAGGAGTTCCGCATCGCCGTGTATCTGGCGGATGTGGAGGGCTTTGCCTACAAGGAGATCGCCGACATCATGGGGACACCCATCGGTACGGTGATGTCCCGGCTGCACCGTGGGCGCCGTCAGCTGCGCGGCATGCTGGAGGACTACGCCCGCGACCGCGGCCTTGTCCCGGCCGGCGCCGGAGAGTCGAACGAAGCGAAAGGCTCGGGGTCATGAGCTGCGGAGAGCCGCACGAGACGGATTGCAGCGAGATCCTCGATCATCTCTACGAGTTCCTCGACAAGGAGATGCCGGACTCGGACTGCGTGAAGTTCGAGCACCACTTCGAGGAGTGCTCGCCCTGCCTGGAGAAGTACGGGCTGGAGCAGGCCGTGAAGAAGCTGGTCAAGCGGTGTTGCGGACAGGACGACGTGCCGGGTGACCTGCGTTCCAAGGTCATGGGCCGGATCGACCTGATCCGCTCCGGGCAGTCCGTGCCCGAGCACGACGTCACGGCCGCGCCGCCGGCTCCTCAGGAGTCCTGAGACGGTCCACGCACGGGGCATGGCGCGTCGCTCGCGTCGCGTCACTCGTGTCGCGTCGTGCCGCGTCACTCGTACGTGCTAATCCACGGGTTGTCTGCCCGCGTTCCCCCGCCGCCGTCCTAGGCTCCGGAAGCCTGACAGGCATGGCCGGGGGAGGGGCTCATGGACGCGGTACCGGCACGGGCGCGTGTCTACGTCGCCGGTGTCGTCCTCGCCGCCCTGCTCTGCCTGAGCCCGCTGCCCCGGTCGCACACGCCCTGGTGGGCGGTGCTGCTGTCCGCCGGGCTGTACGCGGGCTCGGAACTGGTCGCCCGGTCCCGTCCCGTCGGGACCTGCTACTCCGTGCTGCTCGCCGGGGCCTTCCTGCTGCCACCGCCCGCCGCCGCACTCGTGGTGCTGCCCGGGGCCCTGCTGTCCCCGGTGGCGCAACGCCCCTTCACCCTGCGGCGCGCGTGGCGGGCCGGGCAGCTGACGCTCGCCGTGTGGGCCGCGTCCCGGGTCCACCGGGAGCTGGGCGGGCGGGACGCGGTCGTCACCCCCGACCTGCCGTACGCGCTCGTGCCGGCCGGGGCCGCGGTACTGGCGTTCTGCCTGGTACTGACCCTGCTGGACGGCGGCGTCCTGGCGCTCGCCACGGGGGTGCCGCCCGCGCCCCCGGGACAGCGGGGGAGCGTCCTGGCCGGCCGCGCGTGGCGGGACCGGTTCTCCCGGTCGCTCGCGCCGATCGCCGTACACGGGCTCGCCGGACTGATGATGGCCGTCCTGTGGCTCAGCCCGTACGGCCCCGTCGCCGCGCTGCTCGTGCTGCTGCCGATGTGCGTGGCGTGGTGGGCGTTCGCCCAGTACCACCGGGAGCGGGCCGCGCACCGGGCGACCGTCCGCGCGCTGGTGCAGGCCGTCGACCTCAAGGACGGCTACACGCGCGGGCACAGCGAGCGCGTCGGCCAGGCCTCGATGCTGATCGCCCGCGAGCTGGGCATGGACGACGAGCGCGTCGAGACGCTCCGCTTCGCCGGCATCCTGCACGACGTGGGCAAGCTCGGCGTGCCCACCCGGCTGCTGCGCAAGGACGGGCCGCTGACGCCCGAGGAGCGCCGGGTGATCGAACTGCACCCCGAGTACGGGCACGAGATGGTGCGCGGCATCCGCTTCCTGGGCGAGGCCCGGGCCGCCGTCCTGCATCACCACGAACGGCTGGACGGCAGCGGCTACCCCTACGGTCTGGCCGGCGACCGCATTCCGGAATCGGCCCGGGTGGTGGCCGTCGCCGACGCCTTCGACGCCATGACGTCCACGCGTTCCTACAGCCGGGCGCGTCCCGTCGCGGCGGCGGTGGAGGAACTCCAGCGGTGCGCCGGAGCGCACTTCGACCCACGGATGGTCGGGGCACTGGTCCGCGCCCTGGGACGCGAGGGCCGGCACCCGGCGGTGACGGCGGACGGCACACCGGCACCGGCCCTCTCCGGCGGCACACCGGCACCACCCGCCTTCCCCGGCGGCGCGCTCGCCGCCCGGGGCGAGGACGCGCGGGACAGCGCCGGGAGGGGAGCGCCGTGACGGGGCCGAGGGCCGTGGCGGACCGGCGCCGGTGGTCGTACCCGAAACGCGGTCGCCGGTCGCGGGCGGTGGCCCGCCGGACGCCGGCCGGCTCCCCGCCGGGGAGGGCCGGCCGTGCGGGCACGGGACGCCCCGGCTTCCCCCGGCCGACGGGAGCCGGCCCCGACGAACCGGGCGACCATGCCGGCGGGGGCCCGCCGTGACACCGCCCCGGCACCGGCTACCGACGACGTCCCGGTACGGGGCCGGTCGCTGCCGCGGGCCGGGCCCCGCCCCCGGTCCCCGGTGATCCTCCTCCTGGTCCCCGCCTGCGCCGGTCTCCTCGCGCTCGCCTGCCTCGCCTCCGTGCTGTGGTCGGGACTGGCCGAGCGGCCCGTGGCGCTCGCTTTCGGCGTCCTCGTCGCCCTCGGTGAACTCACCCGGAGGGCCGGGGCCGAGGGCCGGGAGGCCGCGCCGCTCGCGGCCGCGGGGGCGCTGGCGTACGCGCTGCTCGGGGACATCGCCGGGCGTCCCACGCACCACGGTGTCGCCCAGACGGTCACGGTGGTGCTCGCCGCCTCGCTGCTCGGCAGCGTCCCCTGCATCGCGCGGGGCGGCGGGCCGGTGCTGGAACACCTCGCGCGGCGGGTGCTGACCGTCGCCTTCGCCGCCCTGTGCTTCCAGCCGCTGTCCGGCCGGGGCGCGTTCCGCGACTGGAGCGGCCCCGCCTACGCGCTGCTGCTGATCGTGCTGCTCGCCCTGTCCACGCTGTGCGACGCCGTACTCGCCGCGGCACCCGCGCACGCGCGCACCGGGTGGCCCTTCGGCCCGCTGCTGCGCGAGGAACTGCGCGGCATGGCCGGCGTGACGTCCGCGGTGTGCGCGACCGGGGCGGTGATGGCGCTCGCGGTGGCCGTCGCGGGACTGTGGGCGCTCCCCGTCCTCTGCGTCCCGCTCCTGCTCACCCAGCTGTCCTACCGGCGGTACGCGGCCGTCCGGGCCACCTACCGGCAGACCATCGCCTCCCTGGCCCGGGCCACCGAGATCGCCGGGTACACCCCGGCCGGGCACGCCCGCCGCGTCGCCGAACTGAGCTGCGCCGTCGGCCGGGA
Source organism: Streptomyces sp. WG5 (assembly GCF_049974565.1). NCBI lineage: Bacteria > Bacillati > Actinomycetota > Actinomycetes > Kitasatosporales > Streptomycetaceae > Streptomyces > Streptomyces sp. WG5. The sequence continues at coordinate 54,344 of NZ_JBNGGC010000021.1, forward strand.
CCTGGGGCTGTCCGGGGCCGAGCTGACCGTGCTGGAGTACGCGGCCCTCATGCACGACATCGGCCAGCTGAGCCTGGTCGACCCGGTCCCGGCCGGAGCCACCGCCGGCCTGCCCGCCGCGGAACAGCGGAGGATCGCGCTCCTCGGCGGGGCGGTCGTCCGCCAGACCGGGGTCGACGCGGCCGTCGCCGTGGTGGTGGAGCGGCAGGCCGACCCCTGCCGGGAGCAGCCGGTCGCCGCGCGGATCGTGCGAGCCGTGAACGCCTACGAGGAGAAGACACGGGCCGCCGGGCCCGGCGGCGGCCTCACGGCGCTGGAGGAGCTGCGCCTGGCCACCGCGGGCGACTACGCTCCCGATGTCGTGGAGGCACTGGCCCGGGTGCTCTCCCGGCGGGGAGGGGCGGCGCGTGAGCGTCTCGGCTGAGGGCGGGACGGGAGACGGGCGGGCAGTCTTACCGCGCCCGCGGCTGGGTAACCCATGGGTAATGAGCGCCCTTCCAGCCGTACGTGGTTGGATGCGAAGGAGAAGGTGTCCGGGGGCGCGGAAAGGCACAGCCAGCCCACTGAACGGAACTGGCAGGCGGGAATCGTGAGGATCTTCGGCAAGGGACGGCACCGGCCCTCCGCCTCCTGGCGGCAGGCCACGGACCGCGCGTTCACGCTGATCGGCGACGGTCGCTACGAGGACGCGGGCGCGCTGCTGACGCGGGCCGCCGACCTGGAACCCTGGCTGTCGGAGTCGTGGTTCAACCTCGCCCTGCTGCACAAGTTCCGGCACGACTGGGAGCAGGCCAGAGCGGCCGGCCTCAGGGCGGTGGCACTGCTCGGCCGGGACACCGGCGCGCCCGACTGGTGGAACGTCGGCATCGCCGCGACCGCCCTGCAGGACTGGCCGCTGGCCCGCCGGGCCTGGCAGGCCTACGGGCTGCGCACCCCCGGGGACGCGACGGACGCCGGGGAGCCGCTCGGCATGGACCTCGGCAGCGCGGCGGTGCGGCTGTCCCCGGAGGGGGAGGCCGAAGTCGTGTGGGGGCGGCGGCTGGACCCCGCCCGCATCGAGGTGCTGTCCATTCCGCTGCCGTCCTCCGGCCGGCGCTGGGGCGAGGTCGTCCTGCACGACGGGGTGCCGCACGGCGAACGGACCACCACCGCCGGACACGCCTACCCCGTCTTCGACGAGATCGAGCTGTGGGCACCCTCGCCCGTCCCCACCTGGGTGGTCCTCCTCGAGGCCGCCACCGAGTCCGACCGGGACGCCCTGGAGCAGCTCGCCGCCGACGCCGGGTTCGCCGCCGAGGACTGGTCGTCGTCGGTCCGGCTGCTGTGCCGGATGTGCTCGGAGTCACGGATGCCGTCCGACGAGGGCGAGGGCGAGCACCTCGACCCGCACGACCACAGCGAACCCGGACACCCCGGGCCCCTCGGCCACCGCACCGACGGGCAGCTGTGGGTGCCGGAGCGGGAGTGCGGGGTGGCCGCGCCGGCCGCGCTGGTGAAGGGGTTGCTGGACGGATGGGTCGCGGACAGCCCGGACTCACGGGACTGGCGGGATCTGGAAGAGGTCTGCTGAGCGGCCCCGTAGTCTTTACCGGGGGCTCTGCAGCAGCAGTCGCCATCAGCATCACCCTTAGTTGTTCGAGGAAGGCATACGTCGGTCATGGCCCAGCAGGACACCGATCAGCAGCACGCGGGCGTGCTCCCCGTGGACGACGAGGGGTTCGTCGTCGACACCGAGGACTGCGAGGAGCGCGAGGCGGCCTGGCGCGAACGCGGCACCTCGCGTCCGATCACGGTGGTCGGCAACCCGGTGCTGCACAAGGAGTGCGAGGACGTCACCGACTTCGGCGAGGAGTTCCAGCAGCTGGTCGCGGACATGTTCGCCAGCCAGCGCACCGCCGAGGGCGTGGGCCTGGCCGCCAACCAGATCGGCGTCGGCAAGAAGGTCTTCGTCTACGACTGCCCCGACGACGAGGGCGTCCGCCACGTCGGCGTGGTCTGCAACCCCGTCCTCGTCGAACTGCCCGCCGACCGGCGCAGGCTGGACGACAGCAACGAGGGCTGCCTGTCCGTGCCGACCGCCTACGCGCCGCTCGCCCGCCCCGACTACGCCGAGGTCACCGGGCAGGACGAGAAGGGGAACCCGGTCAGGGTGCGCGGCACCGGCTACTTCGCACGGTGTTTGCAGCACGAGACGGACCACCTGTACGGGTACCTCTACATCGACCGGCTCTCCAAGCGGGAACGCAAGGACGCGCTGCGGCAGATGGCCGAGAACGAGCCACGGTACCCCGTGGTCGCGAACGACTGACACCGCACCACCGGTCACACATCCACCGTGCGCACGGCGCCCGTTCGGGTCTCACCCGAGCGGGCGCCGTTCGTATGCCGGAACCTGCCACACACCAGGAGAATTCCGGCACCGGGGGTGGCGAATGAAGCAAATCCGTTCCCACGGCGGTCAGTTGTGGTGCTGAATAGGAAGTGCGGGGATACGCAACGGCGCACGTCCCGCTCGGCGAGAGGGGTGCGCCACCGGCGGCTGAGAGGGGTTTGTTCGTGCATGCTTTCTCACACGGCACCACAGCGACACCGACCGCGATCGCAGTACCGCCATCGCTGCGCCTTCCGGTGATCGAGGCGGCTTTTCCCCGGCAACTGCATCCGTATTGGCCGAAGCTCCAGGAGAACACCCGCACCTGGCTGCTGGAAAAACGGCTCATGCCGGCGGACAAGGTCGAGGAATATGCCGATGGCCTGTGCTACACGGACCTCATGGCGGGGTACTACCTGGGCGCCCCCGACGAGGTCATGCAGGCGATAGCGGACTACAGCGCCTGGTTCTTCGTCTGGGACGACCGGCACGACCGGGACATCGTCCACGGCCGGCCGGCCGCCTGGCGGCGGCTGCGGGACCAGCTGCACACGGCACTCGACTCACCGGAGGACCACCTGCACCACGAGGACACGCTGGTCGCGGGGTTCGCGGACAGTGTGCGCCGGCTGTACGCCTTCCTGCCGCCTCCGGCGACGTGGAACGCCCGCTTCGCCCGGCACTTCCACGCGGTGATCGAGGCGTACGACCGTGAATTCCACAACCGCACCCGCGGGATCGTGCCCGGCGTCGAGGAGTACCTCGCACTGCGCCGGCTCACGTTCGCCCACTGGATCTGGACCGACCTGCTGGAGCCGAGCGCGGGCTGTGAATTCCCGGACGCCGTCCGGAAGCATCCGGCATATCGCCGGGCAGCGTTGCTGAGCCAGGAATTCGCCGCCTGGTACAACGACCTCTGCTCACTGCCGAAAGAAATAGCGGGCGATGAGGTCCATAATCTCGGAATCAGTCTTGTCACCCATGAAGGACTGACCCTGCAAGAAGCAATCGCGGAAGTCCGGCGACGCGTCGAGGAATGCGTAACGGAATTCCTCGACGTTGAACACGACGCGTTACGGTTCGCCGACGAACTCGACGACGGCACCGTACGCGGAAAGGAACTGAGCGGCGCCGTACGGGCCGGCGTCGGCAATATGCGGAACTGGTTCAGTTCCGTCTACTGGTTCCACCACGAGTCCGGCCGGTACATGGTCGACAGCTGGGACGACCGGTCCACGCCCCCGTACGTCAACAACGAAGCGGCAGGTGAGAAATGACCGTCGAGTCCGTCAACCCCGAAACCCGCTCCGAAGGGACACCGGAGCTGCGTGTGCCGCCTGTGGCGGGCGGCGGTGTCCCGCTCCTCGGCCACGGCTGGAGGCTGGCCCGCGACCCGCTGGCCTACATGTCCCAGCTGCGCGACCACGGCGACATCGTGCGCATCAGGCTCGGTCCGAAGACCGTCTACGCGGTCACCACCCCGGAGCTCACCGGCGCCCTGGCCCTGAGCCCCGACTACCACATAGCCGGCCCGCTGTGGGAGTCACTGGAGGGCCTGCTCGGCAAGGAGGGCGTGGCGACCGCCAACGGCCCGCTCCACCGCCGCCAGCGGCGCACCATCCAGCCGGCGTTCAAGCTCGACGCGATCCCCGCCTACGGACCGATCATGGAGGAGGAGGCGCACGCGCTCACCGAGCGCTGGCAGCCGGGACGGACCGTCGACGCCACCTCCGAGTCCTTCCGCGTCGCCGTGCGCGTCGCGGCCCGCTGCCTGCTGCGCGGCCAGTACATGGACGAGCGGGCCGAGCGGCTGTGCGTCGCGCTCGCCACCGTCTTCCGGGGCATGTACCGGCGGATGGTGGTCCCGCTGGGCCCGCTCTACCGGCTGCCGCTGCCGGCCAACCGCCAATTCAACAACGCGCTGGCCGATTTGCATCTCCTGGTCGACGAGATCATCGCCGAGCGCCGCGCATCCGGTCAAAAGCCGGACGATTTGCTGACGGCATTACTGGAGGCGAAGGACGACAACGGCGACCCGATCGGGGAACAGGAGATCCACGACCAGGTGGTCGCGATACTCACCCCCGGCAGTGAAACCATCGCCTCCACGATCATGTGGTTGCTGCAGGCACTTGCCGAGCATCCGGAACATGCCGACCGCATACGCGATGAAGTCGAAACGGTCACCGGCGGACGTCCCGTGGCATTCGAGGACGTCCGGAGGCTCACGCACACCGGCAATGTCATCATGGAGGCCATGCGTTTGCGTCCGGCCGTATGGATATTGACGCGGCGCGCCGTGGTCGAGACCGAACTCGGTGGCTATCGCATTCCGGCCGGGTCGGACATCATCTACAGTCCGTACGCAATCCAGCGCGATCCGAAGTCGTACGCCGACAACCTGGCGTTCGACCCGGACCGCTGGCTCCCGGAACGCGCGACGGATGTGCCGAAGTACGCCATGAAGCCCTTCAGCGTGGGCAATCGCAAGTGCCCCAGTGACCACTTCTCCATGGCGCAGCTGGCGCTGATCACGGCGGCGCTCGCCGCGAAGTACCGCTTCGAGCAGGTGGCGGGCTCGAACGACGCGGTCCGCGTGGGCATCACGCTCCGTCCGCACGATCTGCTGGTCAGGACAGTGGCACGGTGAGCGGCGCGGCGTCGTGGCTCAGGCGACGGCCTCCGGGCCCCGGAAGGTGCGCCGATAGGCGTGCGGAGTGGTGCCCAGGGCCCTGACGAACTGGTGCCGCAGGGCCGCCGCCGTACCGAAGCCGGTGCGCCACGCGATCGCGTCCATCGTCTCGTCCGTCGCCTCCAGCAGCCGCTGGGCCAGCAGCACGCGCTGGCGCAGGACCCAGCGGTAGGGAGTCGTACCCGTCTCCTGCTGGAAGCGGCGGGCGAAGGTGCGCGGGGACATGTGCGCCCGCGCCGCGAGCCGCTCGACGGTGACCTCCTCGTCGAGGTGCTGTTCCATCCAGGCCAGCACCTCGCCGACGGTGTCGCAGGAGGAGCGGGGCAGCGGCCGTTCGATGTACTGGGCCTGACCGCCGTCCCGGTGCGGCGGTACGACCATGCGCCGCGCGATCCGGTTGGCGACCTCCGGGCCCTGCTCCTTGCGCACGATGTGCAGACAGGCGTCGATGCCGGCGGCGGTGCCGGCGCTGGTGATCACCGGATCCTCGTCCACGTAGAGCACGTCCGGCGAGACGGCCACCGTCGGGTACTGCCGGGCCAGCTCGGCCGCGTGGTGCCAGTGCACCGCGCACCGCCGTCCGTCCAGCAGCCCGGCGGCGCCCAGCACGAACACCCCGGAACACACGCTCAGCACCCGCGCGCCCCGGTCCACCGCCCGCCGCAGGGCGTCCAGCAGCCCGGGCGGGTACTCCCGGCGCGCGTAGTCGCTGCCGGCCGGCACGGCGATCAGGTCGGCCTCCTCCAGCCGGTCCAGCCCGTACGGCGTGGAGACGGTGAGCCCGCCGACATGGGTGCTCAGCGCCGGGCCCTCCGCCGACACCACCGCGAAGTCGTACTTCGGCAGGCCCTCGTCGGTCCGGTCGATGCCGAAGACCTCGCAGACGACGCCCAGTTCGAAGGGGTGCGCGCCGTCCAGCAGGACCGCGGCCACGTTCTGCAGCATGCCGCCAGTGTGCCCCGGAAGTGGCAGGAAATCGAGGCCTTACGGCAGTCCTGCCACTCCCGGTAAGGAGTCTCCGGCGTGACAGTGGTGTCATGACCGGAAACCAGACAGAAGCCCTGATCGGAATGCTCGTGACCTTCGGACTCCTGGTCCTCATGGTCCTCCCCTCGGTGATCGGCATCGTGCGCGACAGGCGCGTCGACCGTCAGCTCAGGCAGGCCCAGGAGGACCACGGGGTGGAGGAGGAGGCTCAGAAGTCCTCGTCCAGGTCGACGGTGCCCTCCACCGCCACCTGGTACGCCGAGGGACGCCGCTCGAAGAAGTTGGTCAGCTCCTGAACGCCCTGCAGCTCCATGAAGGAGAAGGGGTTCTCGGAGCCGTACACCGGAGCGAAGCCGAGGCGCGACAGGCGCTGGTCGGCCACGCACTCCAGGTACTGCCGCATCGAGTCGGTGTTCATGCCCGGGAGGCCGTCACCGCACAGGTCGCGCGCGAACTGCAGCTCGGCCTCGACGGCCTCCCGCAGCATGTCGGTGACCTGCTGCTGGAGCGCGTCGTCGAACAGCTCCGGCTCCTCCTTGCGCACGGTGTCGACCACGTCGAAGGCGAAGGACATGTGCATCGTCTCGTCCCGGAACACCCAGTTGGTGCCGGTGGCCAGGCCGTGCAGCAGGCCCCGGCTGCGGAACCAGTAGACGTAGGCGAAGGCGCCGTAGAAGAACAGGCCCTCGATGCACGCCGCGAAGCAGATGAGGTTGAGCAGGAAGCGGCGGCGGTCGGCCTTGCTCTCCAGGCGGTCGATCGACTCGACCGAGTCCATCCACCTGAAGCAGAACTCGGCCTTCTCCCGGATCGAGGGGATGTTCTCCACGGCCGCGAAGGCGGCGGCGCGGTCGTCCGGGTCGGGCAGGTAGGTGTCCAGCAGGGTCAGGTAGAACTGGACGTGCACGGCCTCCTCGAAGAGCTGGCGGGACAGGTACAGCCGCGCCTCGGGGGAGTTGATGTGCTTGTAGAGGGTGAGCACCAGGTTGTTCGCCACGATCGAGTCGCCGGTGGCGAAGAAGGCCACCAGCCGCCCGATCAGGTGCTGCTCCTCGGGGCTGAGCTTCGCGAGGTCGGCGACGTCCGAGTGGAGGTCGACCTCCTCGACGTGCCAGGTGTTCTTGATGGCGTCCCGGTAGCGCTCGTAGAAGTCCGGGTAGCGCATGGGGCGCAGGGTCAGCTCGAAGCCGGGGTCGAGCAGGTTCTTCGTCGCGGAGGTCGCAGGGGTCGCAGGGGTCGCGGGGGACGCGGGGGTCGCGGGGGTCGCGGGGGTTTCGGTGGTCATTACTGGCAGGCCTCGCAGGACTCGGGGTTTTCCAGGGAGCAGGCGACCGCGTCGGGGTCGGGGGTCTGCTGCACGGGGGCGGTGGCTTGGGCGCGGGCCGCGCGGGCGATGCGGGTCGCCGGGCGGGAGCGCAGGTAGTACGTGGTCTTCAGGCCCCGCTTCCAGGCGTACGCGTACATCGAGGAGAGCTTTCCGATGGTCGGCGTCTCCAGGAACAGGTTCAGTGACTGCGCCTGGTCGAGGTACGGGGTGCGGGCGGCGGCCATGTCGATCAGGCCGCGCTGCGGGATCTCCCACGCGGTGCGGTACAGCGCGCGGACGTCCTCGGGGATCCAGGTGAAACCCTGCACCGAGCCGTTGGCCTCGCGCAGCGCCTCGCGGGTGCGGGCGTCCCACACCCCGAGTCGCTTGAGGTCGTCCACCAGGTAGGAGTTGACCTGGAGGAACTCGCCCGACAGCGTCTCGCGCTTGAACAGGTTGGACACCTGCGGCTCGATGCACTCGTAGGCGCCCACGATGGAGGCGATGGTCGCCGTCGGCGCGATCGCGAGGAGCAGGGCATTGCGCAGGCCGGTCGCGGCGATGCGCTCGCGGAGGGCCGCCCAGCGCTCCGGCCAGGTGTGCTCGACACCGTAGTGGTCGGGGTGCAGCACGCCCCGGGCGGTGCGGGTCTTCTCCCAGGCGGGCAGCGGGCCGTGGCGCTCGGCGAGGCCGGCGGAGGTCTCGTAGGCGGCGAGCATGATCCGCTCGGCGATGCGGGTGGACAGGGCCTTCGCCTCGGGTGAGTCGAAGGGCAGACGCAGCTGGAAGAAGACGTCCTGGAGGCCCATCGCACCGAGGCCGACCGGACGCCAGCGGGCGTTGGAGCGGCCCGCCTGCTCGGTCGGGTAGAAGTTGATGTCCACGACCCGGTCGAGAAAGGTGACGGCGGTGCGGACGGTGGCGTCCAGCCGCTCCCAGTCGATGTCGCCGGCCGCCCGGTCGACGAACGCGCCGAGGTTGACCGAGCCCAGGTTGCAGACCGCGGTCTCGCCGTCGTCCGTGACCTCCAGGATCTCCGTGCAGAGGTTGGAGGAGTGGACGACGTGTCCGGGCTCCGCGGTCTGGTTGGCGGTGCGGTTGGCGGTGTCCTTGAAGGTCATCCAGCCGTTGCCGGTCTGTGCGAGCGTGCGCATCATACGGCCGTACAGCTCGCGGGCGGGGAGGGTCCTGCGGGCGAGCCCCGCGGCTTCGGCCCCGCGGTAGGCCGCGTCGAACTCCTCGCCCCACAGGTCGGTCAGCCCGGGCACGTCGGCGGGGGAGAACAACGACCACTGCCCGTCGGCGTCCACCCGGCGCATGAACTCGTCGGGGATCCAGTGCGCAAGGTTCAGGTTGTGCGTGCGGCGGGCGTCCTCGCCGGTGTTGTCCCGCAGTTCCAGGAACTCCTCGATGTCCGCGTGCCAGGTCTCCAGGTAGACCGCCGCCGCGCCCTTGCGCCGGCCGCCCTGGTTCACGGCGGCGACCGAGGCGTCCAGCGTCTTCAGGAACGGGACGATGCCGTTGGAGTGCCCGTTGGTGCCGCGGATCAGTGAACCCCGGGCGCGGACGCGGGAGTAGGCGATGCCGATGCCGCCGGCGTGCTTGGAGAGGCGGGCGACCTGGTGGAGGCGGTCGTAGAGGGAGTCCAGCTCGTCCTTGGGGGAGTCGAGGAGGTAGCAGGACGACATCTGGGCGTGCCGCGTACCGGAGTTGAACAGGGTGGGGGAGGAGGGCAGGTAGTCGAGGCGGCTCATCAGCCCGTAGAGGGCGGCCACTTCGTCGACGGACCGTACGGTGTCGTCCTCGGCGAGCCCGGCGGCGACGCGCAGCAGGAAGTGCTGGGGCGTCTCGACGGCCTTGCGGGTGATCGGGTGCCGGAGCAGGTAGCGGCTGTACAGGGTGCGCAGCCCGAAGTAGCCGAAGCGGTCGTCGGCGGCCGGGTCGATCAGCGCGTCCAGGCGGTCCGCGTGCAGCCGGACGAACGCGGCGGTGCGGTCGGCGATCAGGCCCTCCCGGTGGCCGGTGGCGACCGACCCGGTGAAGGAGGTGACGCCCTGGGAGGCGGCCTCGGCGCGGATGCCGAGGGTCAGCAGCCGGGCGGCCAGCCGGGAGTAGACCGGGTCCTCCGAGATGAGCCCGGCGGCAGCCTCGGTGGCGAGCTCGCGCAGCTCGGACTCGTCCGCGCGGGCGGACCGGCCGCGCAGCGCGGCGGCGGCGACCCGGCCGGCGTCGGCGTCGGGGAGGTCGGCGGTCAGCCCGGTCAGGGTGCGCAGCAGGGCGGCACCCGGGTTGTCGGGTTCCTCGCTCGCTCCGGGCAGCGGAGCCGCTGAGGTCGCTGAAGTCGTCACCGGGGTGGCTGAAACCGGGTCGGCTGGCGCGATGGTCACGTGGGGGCACTCCCTCGCTCGGCACGGGGCCTGGCGGAGGGCAGGGGGCAGCTCACGAGCGCACGCGGCGTCGCGTCCACCGGCCCATTCCACGAGGCCCGGACGTCATGGCACCCGGACCGGGACGGCCGGGCGCACTGTCGGCAGGTCCTCGGACTCGACTCGTGTACAGACGCACACAAGTACACCGTTGCGGGACAGTTCCGGATTCGCACCGGATTCCCCTGCGGCGACAGCGAGCATGAGCATACATCTTGTGCCGTGTTCCGCGAGCACCCCCAGATGTAGTGCCGGTCCGTGCCGGGACGTCAGCGCGTGGTCGTGTTCCGGGCGTACGACAACGGGCCGCCGGATCTCTCCGACGGCCCGACGCGTGCCAGGGGTCAGTGCGAGGCGCCCGCCGTGGCCGGCGGCAGTTCCACCTCGACGCCGGGGTCGCCCGCGTCCGCCGTGTAGTCGCCCGGCTTGGTCTCGTCGACGCCGTCGGGCGCCTTGGCCGCCCTCAGGACGAAGGTCAGGACCACGGTGACCAGGACGTTCAGCACGAAGGCGGTGAGGCCGATGTAGCCGATCTCGCCGATGCCGGGGATCTCCTTCGAGGAGCCGCCGAAGTGCTCCTGCGTCGGCGAGGCGACGCCGTACGCGGCGAGCGTGCCGTAGACCATGCCGACCGCCCAGCCGCCGAGCAGTGCCCAGCGGTGGAACCAGCGGGTGAACAGGCCGCCGACCAGGGCCGGGAAGGTCTGCAGGATCCAGATGCCGCCGAGCAGCTGGAAGTTGATCGCGACCGTCTTGTCCATGCCGAGGACGAAGACCAGCGCACCCACCTTCACCAGCAGGGAGACCAGCTTGGAGACCTTCGTCTCCTGCGCCGGGGTGGCGTCCGGCTTGATGAAGTCCTTGTAGATGTTGCGGGTGAAGAGGTTCGCGGCGGCGATCGACATGATCGCCGCCGGGACCAGCGCGCCGATGCCGATCGCCGCGAAGGCCACGCCGGCGAACCAGTCCGGGAACATGTTCTCGAACAGCTGCGGGATCGCCAGCTGCCCGTTCTCCACCTTCACCCCCGCCGCGATCGCCATGAAGCCCAGCAGCGCGAGCAGACCGAGCATCAGCGAGTACAGCGGCAGGATCGTGGTGTTGCGGCGGATCACCTCACGGCTGCGCGAGGACAGCGTGGCGGTGATCGAGTGCGGGTACATGAAGAGCGCGAGTGCCGAGCCGAGCGCCAGGGTGGCGTACGTCCACTGGCCGCCGTGGTCCGGCACCAGTCCGCCGTTGCCCGACTCGGTGAACTTGTCGTTCGCCGCGGCGAAGATGTCGTCGAAGCCGCCCAGCTTGATCGGGATGTAGATGATGGCCACCGCGATCACGATGTAGATCAGCGTGTCCTTGACGAACGCGATCAGCGCGGGCGCGCGCAGACCCGACGAGTAGGTGTACGCCGCCAGCACGCCGAAGGCGATCAGCAGGGGCAGATCCTTGACGAACCAGTTGGTGTCCTCGCCGCCGCCGACACCCATCACGTCCAGCACGGCCTGGATGCCGACCAGCTGGAGCGCGATGTACGGCATCGTGGCCAGGATGCCGGTCACGGCGACCGCCAGCGACAGCCCCTTCGAGCCGAACCGGCCGCGTACGAAGTCCGACGTCGTCACGTACCCGTGCTTGTGGGAGACCGACCACAGCCGCGGCAGGAAGGTGAAGATCAGCGGGTAGACCAGGATCGTGTAGGGCACCGCGAAGAAGCCGGCCGCGCCCGCCGCGTAGATCGCCGCCGGGACGGCCACGAAGGTGTACGCGGTGTACAGGTCGCCGCCCAGCAGGAACCAGGTGACCCAGGTGCCGAACGAGCGGCCGCCGAGGCCCCACTCGTCGAGGCTCTGGTCGTTCGCGGCCCGGCGCCAGCGGGCGGCCAGGAAGCCCATGGCGGTGACGAGGACGAAGAAGAAGATGAAGACGGCGAGTGCGACGCCGTTCACGCCGTCGTTCACTTGGCCCCGCCTTCCCGGCGGGCGCGCTGGTCACGCTGCCACAGCTTGTAGGCGATCACCGTGAGCACGGTGGAGACGATCACCCACGCCATCTGGTACCAGTAGAAGAACGGGATGCCGATGAAGGCCGGGTCCGTCTTCGCGTACGAACCGACCCACAGCATGGCGACGAACGGTGCGGCAAGGCAGAGGCCGATGACGACGCGCACCGGCGTCACCGTCGGCCCTCTGCTCACTTCCGGGGCTTGTGACATGCGGTGGCTCCGTCCCCTCGCTGATCACCTCGTGCAGTGCGCACGAAATGTAGGGGACGGCGTCAGGACTGCGGAAGACCTCGTCCGCATATCGGTCCTCAACCGCAATCTCGGGGACGTGGAGGCGGAGTCGGTCTAGTCCCGGGGCCGCTTCAGCCGGGCCACGAACTTGTAGCGGTCGCCCCGGTACACCGAGCGCACCCACTCCACCGGCTGGCCGGTCCGGTCCTGCGAGTGCCGGGAGAGCATCAGCATCGGCAGGCCGACGTCGGTGCCGAGCAGGCCGGCCTCGCGCGGCGTGGCCAGCGAGGTCTCGATGGTCTCCTCGGCCTCGGCGAGATGGACGTCGTACACCTCGGCGAGGGCGGTGTAGAGGGACGTGTACTTCACCAGCGAGCGGCGCAGGGCCGGGAAGCGCTTGGCGCTGAGGTGGGTGGTCTCGATGGCCATGGGCTCGCCGTTGGCCATGCGCAGCCGCTCGATGCGCAGCACCCGTCCGCCGGCCGTGATGTCCAGCAGTCCGGCGAGCCGGTCGTCGGCGGTGATGTAGCCGATGTCCAGCAGCTGCGAGGTGGGTTCGAGGCCCTGGGCCCGCATGTCCTCGGTGTACGAGGTGAGTTGCAGGGCCTGCGACACCTTGGGCTTGGCGACGAAGGTGCCCTTGCCCTGGATGCGCTCCAGCCGGCCTTCGACGACCAGTTCCTGCAGGGCCTGGCGCACGGTGGTGCGCGAGGTGTCGAACTCCGCGGCCAGCGTGCGCTCGGGCGGGACCGGCGTGCCCGGAGTCTGTGTCCGGGTCATGTCGAGCAGGTGCTTCTTCAGTCGGTAGTACTTGGGCACGCGCGCGGTACGGACGGTCGCCCCACCCTCGTTCTCCGCACTGCTGACGTCGGTGCTCATCTCTGCCTTCCCGGCTCCGGTGCCGAAGCGACCGATATCCCTGTCGGCCACGGCTCACATCGTGGCACGGCTTCGTGCCGGTACGGTCCCGCACGCTCCGTGATCCCTTCTGTATACCTGCGCGGCCCCTGCTGGTCTAGTCCACAGCGCCATCCGGAGCCGCTGGTACGCGCGTTCGGGGCCGTACCGGCACGTCATGGGGTGGGCGGTGGTACACCCGGTCCCGGTCCGCCCGATCTGCCCGTTGCGCAATGAAAGGTCCCTGCATATCTCGGTCGCATCACGGACGAGGGGGCCGTGGTTGAACACCCTTGACAGCCCTATTGGTCTGGGCCAAGCTCCCCGTACTGGTCTACACCATTGGTCCAGGTCCCGGCCCCAGGAGCGGCACGCGTTCACGCTTGAACCGCAGGGAGGCAGGGGGGTTTGTGGCATCCCTGAGGAGGGTGGCGTGAAGCGCAAGCTGATAGCCGCGATCGGTATCGCGGGCATGATGGCATCCATCGCGGCGTGCGGGGGCTCCGACGACAACGGCTCGTCCAAGCAGGACCCGAAGGACCGCAAGGGCGAACTCACCGTCTGGCTCATGGTGGACGCCCAGAGCAGCTGGCCGGAACTGGTCAAGCAGGCCAATGACGAGTTCAACAAGAAGTACCCGGGCGTCAAGGTCAACGTCCAGTACCAGCAGTGGGCGGACAAGACCAAGAAGCTCGACGCCGCCCTCTCCGGCGACTCGTTCCCCGACGTGGTCGAGCTCGGCAACACCGAGACCATGACCTACATCCTCAACGGTGCCCTCGGCGAGATCGACGCCAAGAAGTACGACAACTCGGACACGTGGATCGAGGGTCTCAAGGACACCTGCTCGTACGAGGGCAAGCTGTACTGCGTCCCGTACTACGCGGGTGCCCGCGTGGCCATCTACAACAAGGACATGTTCAAGGCCGGCACCGGGTCGGACCAGCTGCCGACGACCGAGGCGGACCTGCTCAAGGCCCTCGACAAGGTCCAGGACAAGTACAAGGCGGACAACGCCTTCTCCTCGCTGTACCTGCCGGGCCGCTACTGGTACGCCGCCATGTCCTACGTCGCCGCGTACGGCGGTGAGATCGCCACGTACGACGAGGGCGGCAAGGAGTGGAAGGCCGCCCTGTCCACGCCGGAGGCCCAGAAGGGCATCCAGCACTTCGTCGACCTGGTCAAGAAGTACAACAAGGGCGACCAGACCAAGGACGAGCAGGACCACGCCAACGTCATGGCCAACGAGAAGGCGGCCCTGCTGTACGGCAACGGCTGGGAGGCCGGCAGCGTCGTCGACTCCAAGACGAACGGCAACCCGAAGCTGGAAGGCAAGATCGGCGTCGCGGGCATGCCCGGACCGGAGGGCAAGACCCTGCCCTCCTTCATCGGCGGCTCCGACCTGGCCACCATCTCCAAGTCCGACCAGCAGGACCTGGCGCAGGACTGGATCTCGATGTTCACCAACGAGAAGTCCCAGGCCGCGCTGGCCGAGAAGGACATCCTGCCCAACAACACCAAGCAGCTCGAGCCGCTGAAGGCCAAGCCGGAGACGGCCCCGATCGCCAACGCCGTCCCCGACGCCTGGTTCACCCCGATCGCCCCCGGCTGGGCCGCGATCGAGAAGAAGGAGACGCTCGAGACGATGCTGCTCGACATCCTCAAGGGCAAGTCGGTCGCCGACGCCACCAAGGCGGCCGACGCGGAGATCAACTCGTTGATCAACGAGAGCGCCTGAGCCGCCCCGCTCGACTCCCGTTGACCTCCGGTGCCTTGTCCGGCCACGCGGCCGGGCAGGGCCGGTTGGGTGGCCGGTCCGATGCAGAACCCTTCGAACGGAAGGCCAGCACAGTGAGTGCCGCCGACATCAAGACCGCCGGCCCGGAGGTGCCCGCCCCGCGGCCACCCGCCGGTGACGGCCCGGCACCGTCCGCACCCCGGCGAAGCCGGTGGACGAACGGGCCCCTGCTGCCCTATCTCCTGATCGCGCCGGCCGTCGTGGCACTCGCCGCGGTGTTCGTCTGGCCGCTGGTCAAGACAGTGATCATGTCCTTCCAGGACGTGGGCAGAAAGGAACTGTGGACCGGTCAGGCCGCCGAGTGGGTCGGCTTGGAGCAGTTCACCAACATCCTCGGCGAGAGCGAGTTCTACGACGTCCTGTGGCGCACCGTCCTGTTCATGGTCGTGTGCGTCGTCGCCACCATGGCCATCGGGCTCTTCCTCGCCCACTCCATGCAGCGCATGACCAAGGCCGTACGGCTGCTGCTGACCGGCGCGCTCATCGCCGCCTGGTCGCTGCCGCTGCTCGTGGCCACCTCGATCTTCCGCTGGTTCGCCGACTCCGACTACGGCGTCGCCAACATGGTGCTGACCGAGTACCTCGGTCTCGACTTCCAGGGCCACAACTGGTTCCTCGACCCCAAGCAGGGCTTCCTCGTGATCGGCGCCGTGGTGGTGTGGGGAGCCGTGCCGTTCGTGGCCGTCACCCTGTACGCGGCGCTCACCCAGGTGCCCGCCGAGCTGGAGGAGGCCGCGGAACTCGACGGTGCCGGACGCGTGGGCGTCTTCCGGTACGTGACCTGGCCCGTCATCAAGCCGGTCTTCCAGATGGTCGCCACGCTCTCCGTGATCTGGGACTTCAACGTCTTCGGCCAGGTCTTCCTGATGCGCGGCAACAAGCCGGAGCCGGAGTACAACCTGCTCGGCCTGTACTCCTACGAGAAGGCCTTCGAGTCGAACTCCTTCAGCCAGGGCGCCGCCATCGCGCTGATCACCGTGCTGCTCCTGTCCGGCGTGGCCGTCTACTACCTGCGCCAGCTGATCAAGATCGGAGACGTCGAGTGAGCACCACGACCGCCACGACCGCCCCGGGCGCGACGGAGCCCGCGCTCGGCACCGCTCTGCGGCCCGACCGCAAGAAGCGCAGTCGGCACGTCTACAACCTCGTCGGACTCGTCTCCTTCGTGGTGATGGCGTTCCCGGTGTACTGGCTGGTGATCAGCGCCCTGCGCCCCAACCACGAGATCCGGTCCTACGACCAGACGCTGTGGCCGTCGTCCCTCACCCTGGACAACTTCTCCCGGGCGATCGACGCGCCCAACTTCGGCACGGCGATCCAGTCCAGCCTCATCATCTGTGTGACCGCGGTCGTCGGCGCGATGATCCTCTCCACGATCGCCGCCTTCGCCATCGGGCGCTTCCGGTTCGCCGGCCGCAAGGTCTTCATGATCATTCTGCTGCTGGTGCAGCTGCTGCCGCCGACCACCATGCTCATTCCCCTCTACATCCAGCTGAACGACCTGGGCGCGATCAACGAGTACTGGGGTGTGATCATCATCTACCTCGTCTCCACACTGCCGTTCGCGACCTGGATGATCCGCGGGTTCGTCGTGAACATCCCCAAGGAGCTGGAAGAGGCGGCGATGGTGGACGGCTGCTCCCGCATGGGCGCCTTCTGGCGGGTGATCTTCCCGCTGCTCGCCCCCGGACTGGCGGCGGCGTCGATCTTCTCCCTGATCAATGCGTGGAACGAGTACCTGCTCGCCTACATCGTGCTGCAGGACAACGACAAGTACACCCTCAACGTGTGGCTCATGAACTTCACCACCGACCGCGGAACCGACTACGGCGCGCTCATGGCCGCCTCGACACTGATCGCGATACCGGTCGTCGCGTTCTTCATGCTGGTGCAGAAGAAGATGGCCGCCGGGCTCACCTCCGGCGCCGTGAAGGGATGACGCCACCGATGACGACCATCGCCAGGGCCACCGACACCCTCACGCGCGACGCGCTCACCGTCCTCCAGCCGGGCTTCACCGGCACCACCGCCCCCGACTGGCTGCTGCGCCGCCTCGGCGAGGGGCTGGCCTCCGTCGGCCTGTTCGGCCGCAACATCGCGACCGCCGAGCAGCTGGCCGCGCTGACCGCGCAGCTGCGCGCCGAACGCGAGGACGTCCTCGTCGCCATCGACGAGGAGAGCGGCGACGTCACCCGGCTGGAGGTGCGCACCGGCTCCTCCTTCCCCGGCAACCTCGCCCTCGGCGCGGTGGACGACGTCGGGCTCACCCAGGAGGTGGCCGCGGAACTGGGCCGCCGGCTGGCGGCCTGCGGCGTCAACCTCAACTGGGCCCCGTCCGCCGACGTCAACTCCAACCCGGACAACCCGGTCATCGGCGTGCGCTCCTTCGGCGCCGCCACCGACCTGGCCGCCCGGCACACCGCCGCCTACGTCACCGGCATGCAGTCGGCGGGCGTCGCCGCCTGCACCAAGCACTTCCCGGGCCACGGGGACACGGCCGTCGACTCCCACCACGCCATGCCGCGCATCGACGTGGACGCCGCGGTGCTGGCCGAGCGTGACCTGGTCCCGTTCCGCGCGGCCATCGCCGCCGGCAGCCGCGCGGTGATGAGCGCCCACATCCTGGTTCCGGCCCTGGACCCGGACCGACCGGCAACGTTGTCTCGCCGCATCCTGACCGACCTGCTCCGCGGCGAACTGGGCTTCGACGGCCTGATCGTCACCGACGGCATGGAGATGCGGGCCATCGCGGGCACCTACGGCATCGAACGCGGCAGCGTCCTGGCGGTCGCGGCCGGCGCCGACGCCATCTGCGTGGGCGGCGGCCTGTCCGACGAGGACACCGTACGGCGGCTGTGCGACGCGCTGGTCGCGGCCGTCCGCTCGGGCGAGCTGCGCGAGGAGCGCCTGGCCGACGCGGCGGAACGCGTCCGCGCCCTGGCCCGCTGGACCACCACGCACCGGACGGACGCCCCGGGTGCGGAGGCCGCCGGCGGTCACGGGGACGGGGACGTGGGCCTGCGTGCCGCCCGGCGCGCCGTGCGGGTCACCGGCGCCGAGGGCTTCACCGCCCTCACCGACCCGCCGTACGTCGCCGCCCTCACGCCCGTCGCGAACATCGCGGTCGGCGACGAGACCCCCTGGGGCATCGCCGCCGAGCTCCTCCGCATGCTCCCCGGCACGGAGACCGGCAGCTTCACCGGACCGGACGCGGGGAGGGAGGTGCTGGCCGCGGCCGGCCCGCGCCGCGTCGTGGCCGTGGTCCGCGACGAGCACCGCCACCCCTGGATGGCGGCGGCCCTCGATATCCTGCTGGCGGCTCGCCCCGACACGATCGTGGTCGAGATGGGCGTCCCCGGCGCCGAGCCCCGCGGCGCCCTCCACCTGGCCACCCACGGCGCGGCCCGCGTCTGCGGCCGGGCGGCGGCGGAGGTCATCGCGGGGGTGTAGCGGGTACGCCCGCCGGTACGATGCAGGCGCCGGGTCCCTCGACGGGAGCCGGCGCCTGGCCGTGGGGGCGGGGCGGGGTCCGGCCGCGCTGCCCCGGGGCGCCGGGTGGGCCGGTCCGGGGTACGGCGGGACGCGGAAGGCCGCACCCCTCGAGGCGCGGAGCGGGTCTTCGAGGCGCGGAGCGGGACTTCTTCGTGCGTTCGCGAGCTCACCCGTCACCAGGGCGAAGGACGCCGCCCCCGACGGCGGGGGACCGGCGCCCTTCCTGCCCGTGGCCGCGCGGGCCTTCTCGGCCGGCGCGGGCTCAGATGCCCTGCCAGTCGGGCTTGTGGGCGTAGGTGTGCCGGAAGTAGTCGGCGAGCTTCAGCTTGGAGGCCGCGGCCGTGTCGACGACGACCGTGGCGTGCGGGTGGAGCTGCAGCGCGGAGGCCGGGCACACGGCCGCGACCGGACCTTCGACGCTGGCGGCGACCGCGTCCGCCTTGCCCTCGCCGGTGGCGAGCAGCACCACGTGCCGGGCCTCCAGGATGGTCCCGATGCCCTGCGTCATCACGTGGTGCGGAACCTGCTCGATGTCACCGTCGAAGAAGCGCGCGTTGTCGACGCGGGTCTGCTCGGTGAGCGTCTTGATCCGGGTCCGCGAGGCGAGCGAGGAGCACGGCTCGTTGAACCCGATGTGCCCGTCGGTACCGATCCCCAGCAACTGGAGGTCGACCCCGCCGGCCTCGCCCAGCGCCTTGTCGTACGCCTCGCACGCCCCCTGCACGTCCGCGGCGGTGCCGTCGGGGCCCATGAACGCGTCCATGCCGATCCCCAGCGGCTCGAGCACCTCGCGCCGCAGTACCGAGCGGTACGACTCGGGGTGCTCCGCGGGGAGCCCCACGTACTCGTCGAGCTGGGCGATCCGCGCCCGCGCCGTCTCCACGGCACCCGAGCGCACCTTGGCCGCCAACGCCTCGTACACGGGCAGCGGAGTCGAGCCGGTGGCCACCCCGAGCAGGGCGTCGGGCTTGCGCCTGAGCAGCTGCGCCATGGCCTCGGCTATGAGCTCGCCGCCCGCCTTGGCATCCGGAACGATGACAACTTCCACGCTTGCCTGCCGTTTCGAAGAGAGGACTCACCCGGGGCCCGGGACTGGCCGTGTGGTCGGACTGGTTGACGCTATGTGGTTTAGACCAATCTAACAGAGCCGGACCCCGTGGGCGCGTTGAATCGGTCGGGCGGGTGGCCGTGCCCGGCGGGTGTCACCCCGGTGTCACGTCAGCGAGCCTCCCGTTGCGTCCACCGGCCTCCCGTGACCCACCGGCCGCCGTGCGAGGCGAGGAACGCGACCACGTCGGCCACCTCGGCCGGCGCCCCCACTCCGCCCAGCGCGGAGAGCGCCGCCGCCCGCTCCCAGCCGTCCGCGGTCCCGTGCAGCAGCCCTGCTGTGTCGTCCGTGCCGATGATGCCGGGCGCCACCGAGTCCACCGTGATACCGCGGGTGCCCAGGACTTTGGAGAGGTCACGCGAGAACACGTCCAGCGCGCCCTTCGTCATCGAGTACGCCATGCTGTCCGGCATCACCGCGGCGCGGGCCGGCCCCGACGAGATGTTGATGACCCGGCCGCCCTCGCCCGGCACACCGGCGCCATGATCCAGGGCATGTCCCAGCAGGCGCGCGACGGCGCGAGCCGGGCGGAGCCGGCGGCGCTCGCGGAAATTGCCATGGCTGTCTGGCCCCGTGTGTGAGCCAACAGGGTTAGGCTTTGGCCGACTGCTCGGACGTCCGGGCAGCCGACGGACGCGGGGACGACAAACCCTCGTCCGCCACATGGACACGATGAGTGGTCTAGTCCACAATGGCCACTGAGACACTTGCCGTGACATTCATGCGACGTGATCGTCAGGCTTCCGCCTTCCCCGCACAGGAGGGCGGACCGAGGAACCGGAGCTCTCTGCCCTGACTGCCCCGGCTCCTCATCCTTCGGCCGACCGGGACCGCACACCCCACGGCCGTTGTTGCTCCGGGCTGCGGTGCCGGGAGGGCTGAGGGTCCCTCTCAGGCGCCGCGGCCCGCGGGTGTTCCGGGGCGGAGCCGGCGACGGTGGGATCCGGCTGGTTTCCAGCGCTGTCCGTACCGCCAGGTACGCTCGGCCACGTGCCCTCCATGAACGAACTCGTACGCCAGCACACCGCGCTCGACGTCTCCGACCTCGAGTGGCTCCACCTGCTGGTCTCGGAGTGGCAGCTCCTCTCCGACCTCTCCTTCGCCGACCTGGTCCTGTGGGTCCCCACCCGCGACGGCACGCGGTACGTCTCGGTCGCCCAGATGCGGCCCAACACCGGACCCACCTCGTACCAGGACGACATGGTCGGCCACCTCGTTCCGCGCGGCCGCCGTCCCATGCTGGACGCCGCCCTGGACGAGGGCCGGATCGTGCGCGAGGGCGATCCGGAGTGGCGCGAGGAGGTCCCGGTCCGCGTCGAGTCCATCCCCGTACGACGGCAGGGGCGCGTTCTGGGCGTCATCGCCCGCAACACCAACCTGCTCACCGTGCGCACCCCGAGCCGCCTGGAGCTCACGTATCTGCAGAGCGCCTCGGACCTCGCGCAGATGATCGCGGCCGGTGCCTTCCCGTTCGAGAACCAGCAGGTCGACATGGACGCCTCGCCCCGCGTCGGCGACGGCCTGATCCGGCTCGACGCGGACGGCATCGTCCAGTACGCCTCCCCGAACGCGCTGTCGGCCTACCACCGCATGGGCCTCGCCGCCGACCTGGTCGGCCATCACCTCGGCCGGACCACCGCCGAACTCGCGCCGTCCCGCGGCCCGGTGGACGAGGCGCTCGCCAAGGTGGCCAGCGGCTGGGCGCCGCGCGAGTTCGAGATCGAGGCGCACGACGGGGTGATCCAGTTCCGCGCCATCCCCCTCAAGCCGAAGGGCACGCGCATCGGTTCGCTGGTCCTCCTGCGCGACGTCACGGAACTGCGCCGCCGTGAACGCGAGTTGATCACCAAGGACGCCACCATCCGGGAGATCCACCACCGGGTGAAGAACAACCTCCAGACGGTGGCGGCCCTGCTGCGTCTCCAGGCCCGGCGCATCGAGTCCGACCGGGGACGCGAGGCGCTCGAGGAGGCCGTCCGCCGGGTCGGGTCGATCGCGATCGTGCACGAGACCCTGTCCCAGACCCTGGACGAGAGTGTGGAGTTCGACGAGATCGCCGACCGCGTGCTGGCGATGGTGGCGGAGATCTCGCCCGGCAAGGTCACCGGCCGGCGCACCGGTCGCTTCGGCATCCTGGACGCCGAGGTCGCGACCCCTCTGTCGATGGTGCTGACCGAAGTTCTGCAGAACGCCCTGGAGCACGGTTTCCGCGACGGTGACACCGGCACGGTCGAGGTCTCCGCCGTCCGTGGCGGTACGACGAAGGAGGCCCGGCTCCTGGTCACCGTCCAGGACGACGGCGTCGGGCTGCCCGAGGACTTCGACCCGCACCGCTCCGGCAACCTCGGCCTGCAGATCGTCCGCACCTTGGTGGAGGGCGAGCTGGGCGGAGCCTTCGACATGGTCCCGGCGCCGGAGCGCGGCACCCGGGTGATCCTGGACATCCCGGTGACCACGGAGAAGTAGCCGGCGTCGGCGGGGGAGCGGCCGGCGCCCGCGGAGCAGCAGTCCGCGGAGCAGCGGCCCGCGGGGCCGGACAGCAAAAAGCCCCGGACCGGTGAAGGTCCGAGGCCAGTGCTCGTGCGATCGCATCGGGGTACTGCGCGCTGCGGCTCGGGAGCGGGGGGTTGCGTACTCGCTGTCTACGGAGTAATGCCGTCTGGCACACGCGCCACCAAGCTCAGGCTGTCAGCAGGGGTGGGGTCAGGCGGAGGCCTGACGAGCCCGGTTGCGGGCGGCACGGCGCTTCATTGCGCGGCGCTCGTCCTCGCTGAGACCACCCCAGACGCCGGAGTCCTGGCCGGACTCGAGCGCCCACTGCAGGCACTGCTCCATGACGGGGCAGCGACGGCAGACGGCCTTGGCTTCCTCGATCTGCAGCAGCGCGGGACCGGTGTTGCCGATGGGGAAGAAGAGCTCGGGGTCTTCCTCGCGGCAAACGGCGCGGTGACGCCAGTCCATGGCTGCTACCTCTCCTTGGTATTACATGCAGAGATGCTTGTGAATGTGAACGCTTTCACGAATCCCTCAACAAGGGAAGGGCCCATCGCCAGGTTGCCCGGGCGTGGTCCTGTGGTTTGAAGAGGGGTTCTGGTGATCTGTGGAGGCCGGTGTTGCGGGCCGTCCCGATCGCCAAGTAGAGACTCGCAAACCTCGGCGGCGGATACAACCCCTTCCGGAAAGTTTTTTTAGATTCTGCGGTGTCGACTAGGTCACAGCCGTACTTCCATGGGGTGGATCCTGGTCTAAACGTTCGAGTGAAAGGACTTTCGCCCCTTCTGCTCACACAATCACACGCAGTGCACGGCGAACGCCTGTGAACGTCACGCTTGTGCGCAGCCCCAGGTGGTCACCGTCCATCTGGAGGGGGAGTGGCACCTTCGAATGCAAGGTGAACTCGGTCATGTCGTGCAGGGAGACGGCGTGCCGGCCCCGGGGGCCGCGCTCGGGGGACGAAGTGAGCAACTGGGTGCCATACCGGGCAACCGCCGCCGTCGACAGGCGGCTGAGACCGAAGACGTCGAGCCCGGTGTCGAACGAGGCCTTGGGTGACGCGTAGATCGGGCGGTTGCCGAGAAACGTCCAGGGGCACGTGTTCGAGACTATGGACAGCACCAGATCGGTGACCGGATCCTCACCGGCCCGCTCCAGGGTGATCATTCCGCTGCGCCGGTGCGGCTCGCCGACGAGCGCGCGCATCACCTGGCGGACGTAGAGGGCGTGTGTCGACTTCTTGCCGCGCTCGCGGTGCTGCTCGACTCGGCCGACCACGCCGGCGTCGAAGCCCAGCCCGGCGTTGAAGGTGAACCAGCGGGCCGGGGCCGCCGCGTCCTCCGAGCCGGGCGCGCCCGAGGCCAGGCCCAGTCCGACGGTCCGCTCGCTGCCCTGGCGCAGTGCGTCCAGCAGGGCGCCGGTCGCCTCCACCGCGTGGTTGGGCAGACCGAGCGCGCGGGCGAAGACGTTGGTGGAACCGCCGGGGACCACCGCGAGACCGGGCAGGTGCTCCGGGTCGGGGCCGGCGTGCAGCAGACCGTTGACGACCTCGTTCACCGTGCCGTCGCCGCCGAGCGCCACCACCAGGTCGATGTCCTCGCTCTGTGCCGCCTGCCGGCCGAGGTCGCGCGCGTGGCCCCGGTACTCGGTGGTGACCGCCTCGAGCTTCATCTCGCTCGCGAGGGCGTGGATCAGCACGTCGCGCGTACGCGCACTCGTGGTGGTTGCCGCCGGATTGACCACGAGAAGTGCACGCATGGTCTGCAGGGTACCTACTGGGGGGTACCCGGCCCAGTCCGAGGTGGGATCGCTGCGGGCGCGGGGTGCGCGTGATACGCCGGATCGCGCGCGCCACGCAGGACGCGCCCACGGGCGCCGGCGTGCCGAGGGCTACCCTTCAGGGGTGAGCAGTGAGCAGAAACCCACCCCCGAAGCCGCCGAAGAGGCGGGCCCCCGTCCCGGCCGGCTGACCGCCGCGGCCTCGCTCGCCGCACTGGAGGGGCTGGCACTCGTCGTAGGTGGCGCCTGGATGCTGGTGGGAGGTCTTACCGGCCACCCCGACGACCGGACCTCGGCCGTCACCGGCGGCGTCACCCTGATCGTCCTCGCCCTGCTGCCGCTGCTCGCCGCCCGTGGGCTGATCGGCCGGCGGGGCTGGAGCCGTGGGCCCGCCGTCGTCACGCAGATCATGGCACTGCCGGTGGCCTACAACCTGCTGCAGGCCGACAGCGTGGCCATCCCGGCGGGCATCGTGCTCGGCGTCGTGGCTGTCACGGCGCTGGTGCTGCTCGTGAACCCCGCGACCACCCAGGCCCTCGGCATCCGGGGGCCGAGGAGCGCGGAGAAGTAACCGCTGACCGGTGGCGACCGGGCGCGACGACTGTCCGGCGATGACGGCGCGACGACCGCCTGGGGGTGCCTGGGGGGTTTCGGGCGCCTGCGGCTACTCCTCGACCAGCAGCTTCTCCCGCAGCTGTGCCAGTGTGCGCGCCAGCAGCCGCGACACGTGCATCTGCGAGATGCCGACCTCCTGCGCGATCTGCGACTGGGTCATGTTGCCGAAGAAGCGCAGCAGCAGGATCCGTTTCTCCCGCGGAGGCAGGTCCTCCAGCAGCGGCTTGAGCGACTCCCGGTACTCGACACCCTCCAGGGCCTCGTCCTCGGCGCCCAGCGTGTCCGCGACCGCCGGGGACTCGTCGTCGGTGTCCGGGACGTCCAGGGACAGCGTGGAGTAGGCGTTGGCCGATTCCAGGCCTTCCAGGACCTCCTCCTCCGAGATCGCCAGCTTCTCGGCGAGTTCGTGGACGGTGGGGGAGCGGCCGTGCAGCTGCGAGAGCTCCGCCGTGGCCGTGGTCAGGGACAGCCGCAGCTCCTGCAGCCGGCGCGGGACGCGCACCGCCCAGCCCTTGTCCCGGAAGTGCCGCTTGATCTCGCCGACGACCGTCGGCGTCGCGTACGTGGAGAACTCCACACCGCGGTCGGGGTCGAAGCGGTCGACCGACTTGATCAGTCCGATGGTGGCGACCTGGGTGAGGTCGTCCAGGGGCTCACCGCGGTTGCGGAAGCGGCGAGCGAGGTGCTCGACGAGCGGCAGGTGCATGCGGACCAGCCGGTTGCGCAGTTCCGCGTACTCGGGGCTGTCCTTCGTCAGGGTGCGCAGTTCGGTGAACAGGAGGCGCGCCCCGCTGCGGTCCGTCGGGTCGTGCCGCGTGCCCTGCGCGCCTCGTGCGCCCGGCGCGCCGTCCTCGGAGTGTCGCTCGTGCTCGCTCATCGTCCCGCCCGTTGCCCTTTCCCGAGCCCGCGCCTCCGCTCGGACGGGCCGGACGGGGGTGTCCCCGGTTCGCGGCCCGTCGCCCGGGACGACGGCCTCGGGCGAGGTCTCGTCCTCCGGATGCGGCCGGGCCTGCTCGGGAATGCCGTCGATGCCGTCCGCCATGCGTCGGGCCTCGTTCTCAGAACGTGTGCCCTCGGTCGGCAGCTCCCCTGTGCCGCGCTCTTCGTCCCGCACCGGCCCGTCCCCGTTCCTCACGTCGGCCCGGGTCCCGCGCCGCGCTGTTTGTAGAGGCTGATCGAAACGGTTTTGTCCTCGTCCACGGCGGAGGAGACCTTGCCGGCGAGAGCGGACAGCACGGTCCAGGCGAAGGTGTCCCGCGAGGGGGCGTGGCCGTCCGTGGTCGGCGCCGAGACGGTGACCTCGAGCGAGTCGTCGACGAGGCGGAAGACGCAACTGAGCACCGAGCCGGGCACGGCCTGCTGAAGCAGGATCGCGCAGGCCTCGTCGACTGCGATGCGCAGGTCCTCGATCTCGTCGAGGGTGAAGTCCAAACGGGCTGCGAGGCCGGCCGTCGCCGTACGCAGCACCGACAGGTAGGCACCCGCGGCCGGCAGCCGGACTTCGACGAAGTCCTGGGTCGCGGGCTCGCCTGCGATCTGGGACACCCTCACCTCCAAGGTGGTACAAGCGTTACAGGGCCGAGGTCGCCCCTCGGGGTAACGCGATACGTGGTTCAGCGGTGACGTTATCGCGCTCCGAACTTTCCTGTCCCCGAGACCCCAACCCCTTGCTGTCACTCATAGTAAACACATGAATACACACAGTGGCTAGGGGTTCGGCGGGCCCAAATCGGAAGAGCGCGCGCCGGGTTGACGTACCCAGGCGTCAGACGGTCGAACCGTCCTGCGGAGAGGTCACACGAGGACGTGGTCGACGAAGCACCAGCGCCAGTTCTCGCCGGGCTCGAAGGTGCGCATCACAGGGTGGCCGGTGTCCTTGTGATGCGCCGTCGCGTGCTGCCTCGGCGAGGAGTCGCAGCAGCCGACGTGACCGCAGACGAGGCACAGCCTCAGCTGCACCGGATCCGTGCCCTCGGCCAGACACTCCGGGCAGATCTCGCTCCGCGGCTGCGGTTCCGGGTGCGGCAGCGCGTCGGCGTGCGTGCACTGTTTCATGATTGCCAGGTTACGTCGGGTGTGCGGAGAGCGGCGCGGAAAAAGAGGGCGGGCGAGGACGATGGACGTGATGCCGCTGCTGTTGCTGGTGGCGGGCAGCGCCGCGGTCGCCGCGGCGGGGCGGCGCGTGCCGGTGCCGCCGCCGCTGCTGCTGGTCGCCGCGGGCCTGGCGGTGAGCTACGTCCCCGGAGTGCCCGACTACACCCTCGACCCGCACATCGTCCTGCCGTTGCTGCTGCCCCCGCTGCTCCACACGGCGGCCACCGACAGTTCCTACCTCGACCTGAGGGCTCAGATCCGGCCCGTGGCGCTGCTGTCCGTGGGCTACGTGCTCTTCGCCACCTTCGTGGTCGGCTGCGCCGCGTATCTGATCGTGCCCGGCCTGCCGCTGACCGCGGCCCTGGTGCTCGGCGCGGTGGTGGCGCCGCCGGACGCCGTCGCGGCCACGGCGGTCGCGCGGCGCGTGGGGCTGCCCTCTCGGATCACCACGATCCTCCAGGGGGAGTCCCTGGTGAACGACGCCACGGCGATCACCGCCTTCAGGGTGGCGCTCGCCGCGGCGGTCGGTGAGGGTGCCACGTGGGCCGGCGGGATCGCGGAGTTCCTGATCGCGGCCGTCGGCGGGGTCGGTGTCGGGCTGGTGCTGATGGTGCCGCTCCACTGGCTGCGCACGCACCTGAAGGAGGCGCTGCTGCAGAACACGCTCTCCCTGCTGATCCCGTTCGTCGCCTACGCGGTCGCCGAGCAGGTGCACGCCTCCGGGGTGCTCGCGGTGGTGGTGGTGGCGCTCCATCTGGGCCACCGCGCGTGGGAGGTCGATTTCGCCACCCGTCTCCAGGAGGACGCGGTGTGGAAGATGGTCGCGTTCGTCCTGGAGTCCGCCGTGTTCGCCCTGATCGGACTCCAGCTGCCCGTCGTCCTCGACGGGCTCGGGGAGTACGAGGGGGCCGACGCCGCCTGGTACGCGGTCGCCGTCTTCGTGGTGGTCGCCGTGACGAGATTCGTGTGGGTGTATCCGGCGACCTTCCTGCCGCGGCTGTCGGCACGCGTACGCGCGCGGGAGGGCGACCTCTCCTGGAAGGGGCCGTTCGTGATCGGCTGGGCCGGGATGCGGGGCGTGGTCTCGCTGGCGATCGCCTTCTCCATCCCGCTCACCGTGCACGGCGGCGAGCCCTTCCCCGAGCGCAGCCTCATCCTGTTCCTCACCTTCACCACGGTCATCGGCACGCTCGTCGTCCAGGGCGTCACCCTGCCGCCGCTGATCCGCCTGCTGAAGTTCCCCGCGCACGACGTGCAGGCGGAGACGCTGGCGGAGGCCAATGCCCAGGCACAGGCCTCCCGCGCCGCCGAGCAGCGCCTGGACGAGCTCCTCGCCGACGAGCGCAACGCCCTGCCGGCGCCGCTGGCCGACCGCCTCCGAACGGTCCTGGAGCGTCGCCGCAACGCCGTCTGGGAGCGGCTCGGGCAGGCCAACCCCGTCACCGGCGAGACCGTCGACGACACCTACCGACGGCTGTCCCGGGAGATGATCAGCACCGAGCGGGAGGTCTTCGTCCGGCTGCGGGACGGCCGCTACATCGACGACGAGATGCTGCGTACCCTGCTGCGCCGGCTGGACCTGGAGGAGGCGGCGGCGTACCGGGAGGCGGCGTAGGGGCCCGCCGCCGGCGGTGCGTCGTGCGGCCGACGGCGCGGGCGGTGCGGCGCGGCCGGCGTGACGGGACGCCGCGCGCGGGTGCGCCGCCGGGCACGGTGTCCGTGGCCGCGCGCGGGTGGGCGGCCCAGAGGCGGGCCCTGCCGTGCCCGGACCCGGCGGGCACCGGGCGGCGTGGGAGGTTCGGACCGCCGGTCCCGCACGGCGCGGGATTCGCCGGGCAGGCCGGGGCAGGCACCGGCGCGACCGCGGAGACCTCCGGATCCCTGTGCTCGCGAGGCCGGGCGCGGCGGGCGCCGTGACGGCCGTCCGACGGGGCCTCTCAGGGGAAGGGACGGCCGGTGACGACCGCCGCGAGGGTCGTCCCACGGGGGAAGGCGCCCTCCCGGGTGAGGACGAGCAGGGCGTGGAGCATCTTGGCGACGTAGACGCGCTCCAGGGGGAGGCCGTGGCGGCGTTCGAAGTCCTCGGCGAAGGAGTCGAGCTCGGGAGTGGTGCGGGCGTAGCCGCCGCCGTGGAAGCGGTCGTCGAGGTCCCAGGAGCCGCGGGGCCCGCCGAACGCGAGGTCCTGGAGCCGGCGTATGTCGTCGGC
The DNA here is from genome assembly GCF_049974565.1 of Streptomyces sp. WG5. Taxonomy (NCBI): domain Bacteria; kingdom Bacillati; phylum Actinomycetota; class Actinomycetes; order Kitasatosporales; family Streptomycetaceae; genus Streptomyces; species Streptomyces sp. WG5. Next base: position 82,839 of record NZ_JBNGGC010000021.1, read on the forward strand.
CAGGAAGCCGCCCTTGAGTACCGGTATCCCGAGCACCCGGCGGCCCCGGGGGAGGCCGGCGGCCAGCCCGGCGAGCGTGCCGCCGGTGCCGCAGGCGAGCGCGATCACGTCGGCGTGTTCGCCCAGTTCCGTGCCGAGGGCCCGGCAGCCGCGCACGGCCTCCGCGTTGCTGCCGCCCTCGGGGACGACGACCGCGTCCTCGGCGTCCGCCGAGCGCAGGAGGGCGGCCAGAACCTCCGGTTCGGTCTTGCGGCGGTACGTCGAGCGGTCGACGAAGTGCAGCCGCATGCCGTCGGCCGCACACCGGGACAGGGAGGGGTTGAGCGGCCGGCCGGCCAGCTCCTGACCGCGCACCACGCCCACCGTGGACAGACCGAGCAGTCGGCCGGCGGCGGCCGTGGCGCGCAGGTGGTTGGAGTAGGCGCCGCCGAACGTGACGACGGTACGGCCGTCCACCGTGGCGAGAATCGGTGCGAGTTTGCGCCATTTGTTGCCGACCAGCTCGGGATGGATCAGATCGTCCCGCTTCAGCAGCAACCGGACACCGTGACGCTCGAACCGCCCGTCGGCGGTCTCCTGCAACGGTGAGGGCAGGCGGGGGCGCAGGGAGGCGGGGCCGGAGGCGGTGTCGGTGCCGTTCACTCCGCCATTGTCACGCCCGCCGCGCGCGGCGCACGGGTCACTTCAGCCGGTCGCGGATCCGCTCCCGCATCGACGCCATCGTGAACCCCCGCGGGTCGACCTTCCCCGGCTGCCATTCGAGGTGGCCGACGACGGATCGTTCATTCCACCCGTGGTGGCGGCAGACCGCGGCGGCGGCCCGCTCGATCGCCTCCAGTTGCGCCGCCGGCCAGGGATCGTCGCCGTTGCCCAGGTTCTCGCACTCGAAGCCGTAGAAGTGGCGGTTGCCGTCGGTGTTCGCCTCGTTGTCCCGGGGCAGCCCCTTCTCCGCGATCACCGCGCGCAGGACCTCGTCGTCGCCGAGCCCGGCGTGATTGGTCCGGCCGTACCCGACCAGGTGGACCTTGCCGTCCTTGGTGATGACCCCGTGGCACAGCGGCCCCGGCAGGCCCTCGTAGCCCTTGCGGCAGATCTCCACGGTCCGCGCGCTGCCCTTGGTCACCGTGTGGTGGATCATCACGCCGTGCACGGGCCCCCAGGGCCCCTTGTGGTTGCGGTTGTGGTCCCGCCAGTCGCCGACCTGGACGACGGTGAGGCCCTCTGCCTTCAGTGCTTTGAGAAAACTGCTCGCGGACATGGGTGAGGCCACGGCCGACTCCTTCGCGCTGAGCGACGACCGCCCGTCGCGACCGCCTCGTACCGTGCTTGTACCGAAACGGAGTGCTCCCTAGTACTTGTTCGATCCGCGTGCGATCCGATCCGGACAACCCTGTCCCGGCCAACCGCTTCGAACGGGACGGGGCAAGACGCCCGGAAGCCGGAACAGCGAGACGCCGAGAAGCCGAACAAACCTTGCATCTGCCCCGGCCGGTGGTGATCCATTCCCGCTCGTTCGGGTAATAGCACCGGCGCACTTCGTGCGGAAGGGTGATGCACGCACAACGATGCCGGGCACAGTCGTCCGGCACGACCGGGGAGGGCAATTCCTTATGTCGGTAGGCGAAGAGGTCCGCACCGAGCAGACCAGGCCGCAGCAGAGTCTCGGTACGGCGGCCGCGCGGAACCTGGCCACCACCACCAAGTCCGTTCCGCAGATGCAGGAGATCAGCTCCCGCTGGCTGCTGCGCACGCTCCCCTGGGTGGACGTCCAGGGCGGCACGTACCGGGTGAACCGGCGCATGACCTTCGCCATCGGCGACGGCCGGGTGACGTTCGTGAAGACCGGCGACCGCGTCGAGGTCATCCCCGCCGAACTGGGCGAACTGCCGGCCCTGCGGTCGTACGAGGACCAGGAGGTGCTCTCGGAACTCGCGCAGCGCTGTGAGCAGCGGGAGTTCGGCCCCGGTGAGGTGATCGCCTCGTTCGGCGGCCGGGCCGACGAGGTCTACCTGCTGGCGCACGGCAAGGTGGAGAAGGTCGGCACCGGCCCCTACGGCGACGACGCGGTGCTCGGCGTCCTCGCCGACGGCGCCTACTTCGGCGACCAGGCGCTGCTCGACGGGGACGCCATCTGGGAGTACACCGCCCGCACGGTCACCGCCTGCACGGTGCTGGTGCTGCCCCGTCAGCAGGTGGAGCAGGTCGCGGAGCGCGCGGACTCCCTGCGCACGCATCTGGAGGAGCGGCGCTCGATCCCCCAGCAGCGCACCAACAAGCTCGGCGAGAAGGCCATCGACCTCTCCGCCGGCCACAGCGGCGAGCCGGACATCCCGCACACCTTCGTCGACTACGAGGCCCGGCCCCGTGAGTACGAGCTGAGCGTCGCCCAGACCGTGCTGCGCATCCACTCACGCGTGGCCGACCTCTACAACCAGCCGATGAACCAGACCGAGCAGCAGCTCCGGTTGACCGTCGAGGCGCTGAAGGAGCGCCAGGAGCACGAGCTGGTCAACAACCGCGAGTTCGGTCTGCTGCACAACTGCGAGTACGACCAGCGGATCCAGCCGCACGACGGAGTGCCCGGCCCGGACGACCTGGACGAGCTGCTCAGCCGTCGGCGCGGCACCAAGCTGCTCCTCGCCCACCCGCGTGCGATCGCCGCCATCGGCCGCGAGCTCAACAAGCGCGGGCTCGTCCCCGAGACCATCGACATCGCCGGCAACCGCATCCCGACCTGGCGCGGTGTGCCGATCTACCCGTGCAACAAGATCCCGGTCACCGAGGCCCGCACGTCCTCGATCATCGCGATGCGTACCGGTGAGCAGGACCAGGGCGTCATCGGCCTGCGCGCCACCGGTATCCCGGACGAGATCGAGCCGAGTCTGTCGGTGCGCTTCATGGGCATCAACGAGCAGGCCATCATCAAGTACCTGGTCACGGCCTACTACTCGGCCGCGGTCCTCGTGCCGGACGCGCTGGGCGTCCTGGAGAACGTCGAGATCGGCCGCTGGCAGTGACGCCAGTCTCCCGAACGCCGTGTCGCCGCCCTTCCTGGCGGGTACACCCCGGGGGTACGGAGGCGGGCGTATGGGGGAGGTGAGTCCATGACAGAGGCTCGACACGGCGTCACCGAGACGCTTCGCCCCACCGGGACGCTGGAAAGGCGCGAGCCCATCGGCACGCAGCGGGAGAAGGAGCCGGGGACGACACCCGACGGACGGGGGGCGGCGGGGTCCGAGGGGCACGAGGCCGCGGGGCTGCTGCGGGAGTCCCGGGCGGCGGTCGACCCCGAACTGCGGTCCGCCATCATGTCACTGCCCGCCTCGATGCGCCGGGTCGCGCTGTACCACTTCGGCTGGGAGCACGCGGACGGTACACCCGCGGCGGACAACGCGGGCAAGGCGATCCGTCCCGCGCTCGTTCTCACCTCGGCCGCCGCGCTCGGCGGTGCGGAGGCCAGGGCGGGTGCGGTACGGGCCGCGGCGGCGGTGGAACTGGTCCACAACTTCACGTTGCTGCACGACGACGTGATGGACCGTGACGCCACCCGGCGCCACCGGCCGACCGCGTGGACCGTGTTCGGCGACGCCGACGCGATCCTCGCGGGGGACGCCCTCCAGGCGCTGGCCCTGCGGCTGCTCGCCGCGGACCCGCACCCGGCGTCCGCGGCGGCGGCCACCCGGCTCGCCGACTGCGTCATGGAGCTGTGCGAGGGCCAGCACGCGGACACGGCGATGGAGCGGCGCGCCCCGGGGGACGTCACCCTCGACGAGACACTCGCCATGGCCGAGGCCAAGACGGGCGCCCTGCTGGGATGTGCCTGTGCTCTCGGCGCGCTGTACTCCGGTGCCGCCGAGGAGGACGTCGAGGCCCTGGACGCCTTCGGCCGCGAGGCGGGCCTCGCCTTCCAGCTCATCGACGACGTCATCGGCATATGGGGCGATCCGCGCCGTACCGGCAAGCCGGCCGGCGCGGACCTGGCCGCCCGCAAGAAGTCACTGCCGGTGGTCGCGGCCCTCACCTCCGGCACCCCGGCCGCCGCCGAGCTCGCCGAGCTGTACACGGTGCCGTACGACGAGGGCAGGGAGGACCTGGAGCGCACCGCACTGGCCGTGGAGCGGGCGGGCGGCCGGGACTGGGCGCAGGCCCAGGCGGCCGACCGGATGGCGAGGGCCATGCAGGAACTGGCCCGTGCGGTGCCCGATCCGGAGGCCGCGGGCGGACTGCTCGCGCTGGCCGAGTTCGTGACCCGGCGCAGCACCTGACCGCCCGTCCGGTAGGCCCGGCATCCAGGAAGCGCCTGGCCGGTGACGCAAGACCCCGGAGCCCGTGCAGGACCGTACGGACCTGACCGACGTGCGGCCGCACCGCCGCGGGCTCCGGTTCGGCGGGTCCCGCACTTCCCCACGGTGTGCGGGGCCCGCCCCTTTCTGTGTACGGCCGGGAGCATCCCCTGCCTTCCGCCGGTGCTCGACGACCGGGCTCAACCGCTCCGTGCGCGGGCGATGGTGTGCCGCAGAGGCGTGCGGGACACGGGCGTGGTGGTCCGCAGGGCAAGGGAGGGCGACCGGGCGCCGGCGTCCGGTCACCGGACGAGGCCTTCCCGGACGATCGGTCCGGCCAGCAGCCGGGTTCTCCCGACGGGACGGTTCACCGGCCGGAAAGCGAAAACCCCTTGAAACCACTACGCATGAAGCACTATAACTGAAGTGGTTGAGACGGAGGAGACCACTTTGCGCAAGCTCACGTACTTCATCGCCTGTTCGATCGACGGCTTCATCGGGGGCCCGGACGGCGACGCGTCCTTCATGGTGCGGTTCGTCGACGAGGAGTTCCTCGCGTTCCTGACGTCGGAGTATCCCGAGACGCTGCCGACCCACGGCCGCCGGCCCCTCGGGATCGACGACCTGCCGAACAAGCGGTTCGACACGATCGTCCAGGGCCGGGCCAGCTACGACCTGGCCCTCAAAGAGGGCATCACCAGCCCCTACGCCCATCTGCGCGAGTACGTCGCCTCGCGCACACTCGCGGAGTCGCCCGACCCGAACGTCGAGATCATCCAGGAGGACCTGGTCGGCAGGGTCCGCACGCTGAAGGCGGAGGACAGCGCCTTCGACATCTACCTGTGCGGCGGCTCGGCCGTCGCCGGCGAGCTGATCGACGAGATCGACGAACTGGTCATCAAGACGTACCCGGTGGTGCTGGGCACGGGCATGCCGATGTTCGGCTCCGGCTTCCAGGTCTCCGAGTTCGTCCAGGAGGGGGTGCGGACCTTCGGCAACGGCGTCACGGTCCGTACGTACGGCAGGAAGCGCTGAGCGAGCGCGTTCGGCTGCGGAGCGGGCGACGGGCCGGCGAAGCAGTTCGGCCGCGGCCCTTCCGCTCGGCAGGGGAAACCGGGGAAGGGTGGCGAACCGCGACCCGACTCGATCGTGGCGCAGGAACAGCCCGGTGGCGCACGGCCGACGGGATGCGTCGCGGTGCTGGCCGGCGTCGCCCTGACGAACGCCGCGCCGTCCGCGTCCGGTGCGGCGGTACACGCGCTCGCCGTGGCTGCCTGCGTCTGGGCGGGCCTGCGCCGGACGGGACGGGCCCACCGGGGACTGCTCTCCCGCCTCAGGCGGGTGCGAGGGGCGGCAGCATCACGCCGCGGGCCCCCGCCCAGCCGCACGACCCCGGGAAGCAGACCGCACCCGGTCCGTCATGGACGCCGTGCTCGGCGTACTGCGGAACGGGTGCGGGCCGGAAGACCAAGACCGTGCGGCCCGAGGGAAGCGGGGCCGGACGGGGTCATCCAGGATCAAGCCTTCTTGGTCTCCCAGAAGATCTTGTCGATCTGGGCGATGTAGTCCAGGGCCTTCTGGCCGGTCGCCGGGTCGGTCGAGGCCTTGGCCGCCGACAGGGCCTTCAGGGTGTCGTTGACCAGCTGGTGCAGCTCCGGGTACTTCTCGAAGTGCGGGGGCTTGAAGTAGTCGCTCCACAGCACGGAGACGTGGTGCTTCGCGAGCTCGGCGCGCTGCTCCTTGATGACCGTGGCGCGGGCCTGGAAGTGCGGGTCGTCGTTGCCGGCCATCTTCTCCTGGACGGCCTTCACCGACTCCGCCTCGATGCGGGCCTGGGCCGGGTCGTACACGCCGCAGGGCAGGTCGCAGTGGGCGCTGACCGTGACCTTGGGGGCAAACAGGCGGGAAAGCATGCAGCGTTCCTTCCTCGTGATCGTCTTCTCAGGGGGGACATTACTCCCTGGGAGGCGCGTTTTCGCGAGTGCCCCCGTGGGCTTAGGACAAAAGTCCGGGGTGAGACTGAGACTGGTGGAGGAAAGACCGGGGAGGTGCCGGGTCATGCCGGAGCAGCTGTCGCAGGAGACCGAACGTGCCAGAGGGGCCCTGCCCTTCGGGCCGGCCGAGGTGACCGGGCCGTCGATGGTGCCCACGCTGCACCACGGGGACGTGCTCCTGGTGCACTGGGGGGCCGCGGTGCGGCCGGGTGACGTGGTGGTGCTGCGGCACCCCTTCCAACAGGACCTGCTCGTGGTCAAGCGGGCCGTCGAGCGGCGCGGGGCCGGCTGGTGGGTGCTGGGGGACAACGCGTTCGCGGGCGGTGACAGCACCGACTACGGGGTTGTCCCGGAGGAGCTGGTGCTCGGCAGGGCGCGGGTGCGGTACCGGCCGCTCCGGCCGGGTCAGCGCTCGCCGCTCGCCGTGGTCCGCTGGGCGCTGTCGGCGCTCCGGCCGGTGGCCCGGTCCGCCTCCAGGCGTTTGCGGGCGCGGTAGGCCGCCACGTTGGCGCGGGTGGCGCAGCGGTCGGAGCAGTAGCGCCGGGAGCGGTTGGTGGAGGTGTCCAGGTAGGCGTTGCGGCAGGGGGCCGCCTCGCACAGGCCCAGGCGGTCCACGCCGTACTCGGTGAGGTGGAAGGCCAGGCCCATCGCCGCGAGGGCGGCGAAACCGGCGGTCGCGTTGGACGGATGGTCCGCCAGGTGCATGTGCCACAGCGGGCTGCCGTCGTCGTCGCGGTGGTCGTGGCCGGAGATCTGCGGGCTCACCGGGAACTCCAGCAGGAGGGAGTTCAGGAGGTCCACGGCGAGGGTCTCGTCGCCGCTGTCGGCCGCCTCGAAGACCGCCCGCAGCCGCCCCCGCACCGAACGGAACCGGGTCACGTCCGCGTCCGTGGCACGCCGGGCCGCCGACTGGTTGGCGCCGAAGAGCTCGCGGACGGCCTCGACCGAGGTCAGGGAGTCCTGCCCCCGGGCCGGTTCCTCGGTGTTGACGAGACGTACGGCGTAATCCGAGTAATAGGCCAGTTCCACTTGTAGTCCTTACGGAGGGGCTCTATGGTCGTGCCTGCGGTCAGGTAACAGCTGATCGTGGTTTCAGGGTATTACCACGGTAGTGCGTCACGCACTTGACGGAGGGGACCGATGACGGACGCGGACATCACCACCACCACGACCGGCGCCGACTGGCAGGCCTGGCAGGTCAGCTGGGACCGGCAGCAGGAGTGGTACATGCCCGACCGCGAGGAACGCTTCAGGACCATGCTGGACATGGTCGAGGCCCTGGTCGGTCCCGCACCGCGCGTGCTCGACCTCGCCTGCGGCACCGGGACCATCACGGCCCGGCTGCTCGCCCGGTTCCCGGAGGCCACCAGCACCGGCGTCGACCTCGACCCCGCGCTCCTCGCCATCGCCGAGGGCACCTTCGCGGGCGACGAGCGGGTCTCCCTGGTCAGCGCCGACCTCAAGGACCCCGACTGGACGGCGGGGCTGCCGTACGACTCCTACGACGCCGTCCTGACCGCCACGGCCCTGCACTGGCTCCACGCCGAACCCCTCGCGGCCCTCTACGGTCGGGTCGCGGAACTGGTCCGCGACGGTGGTGTCTTCATGAACGCGGACCACATGATCGACGAGACGACCCCCAGGATCAACGCGGCCGAGCGCGCCCAGCGGCACGCGCGGATGGAGGCCGCCAAGTCGCAGGGAGCGCTGGACTGGGCCGAGTGGTGGCAGCTCGCCGCCAAGGACCCGGTGCTCGCCGAGCCCACCGCCCGGCGCTTCGAGATCTACGGTGAGCACGCCGACGGCGACACGCCCTCGGCGGCGTGGCACGCGCGCGTGCTGCGCGAGAAGGGCTTCGGCGAGGCGCGGCCGGTCTGGTGCTCGCCCTCGGACACGCTGCTGCTGGCGCTCAGGTAACGCGGCGGCGGCCCGGGTCCGGACGCAGCCCGAAGGGGGCGGTACAGAGATCCGTACCGCCCCCTTCGGCGTGCCTGCGGGCGCGTTCAGAGGACCTTGGACAGGAACGCCTTCGTCCGCTCGTGCTGCGGGTCCGTCAGGACGTCGCGCGGGTTGCCGGACTCGACCACCACGCCGCCGTCCATGAAGACCAGGCTGTCGCCGACCTCGCGGGCGAAGCCCATCTCATGGGTGACGACGACCATCGTCATGCCGGACTCGGCGAGGTCGCGCATGACGTCGAGGACGTCGCCGACCAGCTCCGGATCCAGGGCCGAGGTCGGCTCGTCGAACAGCATCAGCTTCGGGTCCATCGCCAGGGCCCGGGCGATCGCCACCCGCTGCTGCTGGCCGCCGGAGAGCTGCGAGGGGTAGTTGCCCGCCTTGTCGCCCAGGCCCACGCGCTCCAGGAGCTGCCGTGCCCGCTCCCTGGCCTGCGCCTTGCTCACGCCCTTGACCTGTACCGGCGCCTCCATGACGTTCTCCACGGCCGTCATGTGCGGGAACAGGTTGAAGCGCTGGAAGACCATGCCGATGTCCCGGCGCTTGAGGGCGACCTCGCTGTCCCTCAGCTCGTAGAGCTTGTCGCCCTTCTGGCGGTAGCCGACCAGCTCGCCGTCGACGTACAGACGCCCGGCATTGATCTTCTCGAGGTGGTTGATACACCTGAGGAAGGTGGACTTGCCGGAGCCGGAGGGGCCGATGAGGCAGAACACCTCGCCGGACTTCACCTCCAGGTCGATGCCCTTGAGGACCTCCACGGGACCGAAGGACTTGTGGACGCCCTCGGCCTTGACCATGGCGGGGGAGGACTGCGTCATGCCGTGACTCCCTTCGGGCGGCGGGTGGGCAGGACGGCCGCCTTGAAGCGCTGCAACGGCGTCGGCGGCAGGGTGCGGCTGGAACCGCGGGCGTAGTACCGCTCGACGTAGTACTGCCCGACGCTCAGGATCGAGGTCATGATCAGGTACCAGGCGGCGGCGAGGAAGTACATCTCCACCGTCGAGCCCGCGCCCTGCCCGATGTCCTGGGCCTGCTTGAAGAGGTCGGCGAACTGCACCGCCGAGACCAGCGAGGTGGTCTTCAGCATGTTGATGACCTCGTTGCCCGTGGGCGGCACGATCACGCGCATCGCCTGCGGGATCACGATCCGGCGCAGCGTCTTCGGCTGGCTCATGCCGAGCGCGTGCGACGCCTCCGTCTGGCCCTCGTCGACCGAGAGCAGACCGGCACGGCAGATCTCGGCCATGTACGCGGCCTCGTTGAGCCCCAGGCCGAGCAGCGCCGTCAGCAGCGGCGTCATGAACGAGGACCAGTAGTCCTTGTAGACCGGACCCAGGTTGATGTACTCGAACACCAGGCCGAGGTTGAACCAGACGAAGAGCTGGACCAGGACCGGGGTGCCGCGGAAGAACCAGATGTAGAACCAGGCGATGGACGAGGTCACCGGGTTCTTCGACAGGCGCATCACGGCGAGCAGGATGCCGCCGGCGATGCCGATCGCCATCGACAGCACCGTGAGCAGCAGGGTGTTCCAGACACCCTTGAGGATGCGGTCGTCGAAGAAGTACTCGGGGATCGCGCCCCAGTTGATGTTGCCTTGTGCGAAGGCGTAGACGACCGCGCCCAGGAGGGCGAGTGCGACGGCCGCGGACACGTACCGCCCCGGGTGCCGGACCGGGATGGCCTTGATGGCCTCCGGCCCGGCGGGGGGCGTCGCGTCGGGACCGCCCGTCTTGCTGACGTCAACAGTCACGGGTGGAGCCTTTCGGAGCCGAGTCGAACAGGGCCGGTTCAGGAGCCGCCGTTGATCTTGGCCTCGGTGATCGCGCCGTCCGCGACGCCCCACTTGTCGATGATCTTCTTGTACTCGCCGTTGTCGATGAGCGCCTGGACGGCGGCCTGCAGCGCGTCACGGAGTTCGGTGTTGCCCTTGGCGACGGCGATGCCGTAGGGGCCCGCCTCGACCTGCTCGCCGACGATCTCGAAGTACTTGCCGCCGCCGGAGTTCTTCACGGAGTAGGCGGCGATCGGGAAGTCGGCGGAGACGACGTCCGCTCCCTTGGAGCGCATCCGGGTCTCGGCCTCGGGGTTGGTGCCGAAGTCCTCGATCTTCAGGGTCTTCTTGCCGTCCTTCCCGCACTTCGTCGCCTGCTCCTTGGCGAGGTCGTGGGAGAAGGTGTTGCGCTGCACGGCCATGGTCTTGCCGCACAGGTCGTCCCAGGTCTTGATCCCCTGGTCGTCACCCTTGTTGGTGTAGAGCGAGACGCCCGCCGTGAAGTAGTCGACGAAGTCGACGCCCGCGCCGACCTTCTTGCCGGTGTCGGCGTCGATGCCTTCCTGGCGCTGCTTGGTGTCGGTCATGGCCGACATGGCGATGTCGTATCGCTTGGAGGCGAGGCCGCCGATGAGGGTGTCGAACGTGGCGTTCTGGAACTCGAACTTCACCCCGAGCTGCTTGCCCATCGCCTCGGCCAGGTCCGGGTCGATACCGACGACCTTGCCGGAGTCGTCCTTGAATTCGACCGGAGCGTAGGCGATGTCGGAACCGACCTTGATGACGCCCTTGTCGCGTATGGACTGCGGCAGCTTGTCGGCCAGCGGGGCGGCGCTCTTCGGCGCGTTCTCGCCGCCGGAGTCGTTGTCCTTGGTCTGGTCGCCGCATCCGGTGAGCAGCAGGGCGCCTGCGACCGCGATCGCACCGACCGCTGCTGTCCGGGAGTGCGCGGCGGTCGTACGACGGGTGGAGCTTGCGGTCATGGTGGTTCCTCCGGCGGATGAAGGGAGATGCCGATGGTGACGGTGGAGTTCCGGTGGAGCGGGACGCCGGCCGGGGCATCGGCAGGCGCGGCGGGTCGACGAGAGCACACGCCTTCGAGTGTCGCGACCTCGTGTGATTACGGCATCTTGCCATTCGGACTCGGCCGTTCAGGGGGGACGTCATGTCAAAATCGGGTAACGGGTGATCCCCCGAACCGCACCAGGTCGGTACATCACGACCGAACCTTTACGGGAATCGTGCCTTCCGGCCGGAAGATCTCCGGCATTCCTCGATATGCAGACACGGTTCGCGCGTGTGTGCGGCCTTTGAAGGCCCGTTCCCCATGCCTGTCAAGGGAAGCCGAGAAGTTGTCCGGATCCCTGGCTATGAGTCATGTCACCGGCATGCGGCGTTCGGGGTCCGACATGTGAGCTTGCGCTTATCGGACTCGTCGCGGGGGGCGTCCGTCGGGTAAGAAGGTTCTTTACACCCCTCATCAGGGGCTCAGGGCGCGTGTGCGGCGCGCCCGTCGCGCAGGGGCCCGTGTGGCCCAGTCGGCCATCTCCCTGCGCGGTGCCCGCCCATTCCTCACCAGGAGTGGACAAACCCTCAAACCATGAACTCTTAAGGGGTAAGACAAAGTGGCAGCGGAGATCGTCAATCCTCGCAGCGACAGCGACAGCGACGCCGGCACGGAGCAGGAGGCGGGCACGGAGCCCCTCGACTCCTTCGACCCCGCGTTCGCGCTGCACCGCGGCGGCAAGATGGCCGTGCAGGCCACCGTGCCGGTCCGTGACAAGGACGACCTGTCCCTGGCGTACACGCCCGGCGTCGCGAAAGTGTGCAGCGCGATCGCCGAGCAGCCCGACCTCGTCCACGACTACACGTGGAAGTCGTCGGTCGTGGCGGTCGTGACGGACGGTACGGCGGTTCTGGGACTCGGGGACATCGGACCCGAGGCCTCCCTTCCGGTGATGGAGGGGAAGGCGATCCTGTTCAAGCAGTTCGGCGGTGTGGACGCGGTCCCGATCGCGCTCAACTGCACGGACGCCGACGACATCGTCGAGACGGTGGTGCGGCTCGCGCCGTCCTTCGGCGGCGTGAACCTGGAGGACATCTCGGCGCCGCGGTGCTTCGAGATCGAGCGCAAGCTCCAGGAGCGCCTCGACATCCCGGTCTTCCACGACGACCAGCACGGCACGGCGGTCGTGACGCTCGCGGCCCTGCGCAACGCCGCCCGGCTGAGCGGGCGGACCCTGGGCGAGCTGCGGGCGGTGATCTCGGGCGCGGGCGCGGCCGGCGTCGCCATCGCCAAGATGCTGGTGGAGGCCGGCATCGGCGACGTCGCGGTCGCGGACCGCAAGGGCGTCGTGTCGGCGGACCGTGAGGACCTGACCGCGGTCAAGCGGGAGCTGGCCTCCTTCACCAACAAGGCGGGACTGTCCGGCTCGCTGGAGGCCGCCCTGTCGGGCGCCGACGTCTTCATCGGCGTCTCCGGCGGTACGGTGCCGGAGCCGGCGGTCGCCTCGATGGCGAAGGGCGCCTTCGTCTTCGCGATGGCCAACCCGAACCCCGAGGTGCACCCGGAGGTCGCCCACAAGTACGCGGCGGTCGTCGCGACGGGGCGTTCGGACTTCCCGAACCAGATCAACAACGTGCTGGCGTTCCCGGGCATCTTCGCGGGCGCGCTGCAGGTGCGGGCGTCCCGGATCACCGAGGGCATGAAGCTCGCGGCGGCCGAGGCGCTGGCCTCCGTGGTGGGCGACGACCTCGCCGCGGACTACGTCATCCCGTCCCCGTTCGACGAGCGCGTCGCGCCGGCCGTGACGGCGGCGGTGGCGGCGGCCGCCCGGGCGGAGGGGGTCGCGCGCCGGTGACGGTGTGACGCCCACCCGCGCGGTGAACGGCCTCGTCCCCGGTGGACGGGGCCGTTCTCCTTCCGGTCGGAGCGGCAGCGACGGGGCGCGGCAACGAGGGGCGCGGCCGGGTGGCGCGGGCGGGCGCGGCTGTGACAAGAGGGCGTGTGTCACAGGGGCGTACGGTTCCGGACGGCGGGTGGGGAACCTATCGTCAAGGTCATGTTCGCTGTCTACGCCGCCCGAATCGACCGCGACCAGCCGCTGACCGGACTGGAGTCGGGAGAGCGTCCCGCTCCCGAGGCCCGTCCCGGCTGGAGCGTCGTCGATGTCAGGGCCGCCTCCCTCAACCATCACGACCTGTGGTCCCTGCGCGGCGTCGGCCTTCCCGAGGACCGGCTGCCGATGATCCTCGGCTGTGACGCCGCGGGTGTCGACGCGGACGGCAACGAGGTCGTCCTGCACTCCGTGATCGGGCAGACCGGCCACGGCGTCGGCCCGAAGGAGCCCCGCTCGATCCTCACGGAGCGCTACCCGGGGACGTTCGCCGAGCAGGTCGCCGTGCCGACCTGGAACGTCCTGCCCAAGCCGAAGGAGCTCTCCTTCGAGGAGGCCGCCTGTCTGCCGACCGCCTGGCTGACGGCGTACCGGATGCTGTTCACCAACGCCGGGGTGCGCCCCGGTGACTCGGTGCTGGTGCAGGGCGCCGGTGGTGGGGTCGCCACGGCCGCGATCGTGCTGGGCAGGGCCGCGGGGCTGCGGGTCTTCGCCACCAGCCGGGACGAGGCCAAGCGGAAGCGGGCCCTGGAGCTGGGTGCCGTGGAGGCCGTCGAGCCGGGCGCGCGGCTGCCGCAGCGGGTCGACGCCGTCATCGAGACCGTGGGCGCCGCCACCTGGTCCCACTCGGTGAAGTCGCTGCGGCCGGGCGGCACGCTCGTCATCTCCGGCGCCACCAGCGGCGACCGGCCCTCCCATGCCGAGCTGACCCGGGTCTTCTTCCTGGAGCTCAAGATCGTCGGCTCCACGATGGGCACGAAGGACGAGTTGGAGGACCTGCTCTCCTTCTGCGCCGCGACCGGCGTACGTCCCGTCATCGACGAGGTGCTTCCGATGGACCGGGCCCGCGAGGGATTCGAGCGGATGGCCTCCGGAGGGCAGTTCGGCAAGATCGTGCTCAGCGTTTCCTGACCTTCGCCCTTTTCTCCCTGTCGCGCAGACCGATCGGATCATTCAGCTGCTCGTCCACGGCGGGCCCGGACGTCCGGGCCCGCCGTTCGCATTCCCCGGACCACCCGGAATGTCAACTTGGGTTGACGAGTGGGTCCTGTCAACTTACATTGACAGCATGAGCGAAGCAACGGATCTCGCCGCGCGGGCGGGTGATCGTGACCCCCGGGTCGGGCTGCGGGCCGTCGCCGCACTGCGGGTGCTGCTGGAGCAGCTGGAGGCGGTGCAGGTGCGCAGCGCGCGCAATCAGGGGTGGTCGTGGCAGGAGATCGCCACGGAACTCGGGGTCAGCAGGCAGGCCGTGCACAAGAAGTACGGGAGGCATTGATGTTCGAGCGATTCACGAAGGATGCCCGGGCCGTGGTGCAGGGGGCGGTCGAGCAGGCCGAAGGGGCGCGGGCGCAGACCGTCGACGCCGAGCACTTGCTGCTCGCCCTGCTGGACCGTGGGGGCAGCCGCGCCTCCTTCGCGCTGTCGGCGCTCGGGGTCGGCGAACGCGAGGAGGAGGTACGGCAGGCCCTGGCGGAGGCGCGGCGCCGTGCCGGGCTGACGCGGGCCGAGACCGAGGCCCTCGCCGGCCTGGGGATCGACGTCTCCGAGATCGTCGCCCGGGTGGAGGAGGCCCATGGCGTCGGCGCGATGTCCGGCGACCGGAAGGACAGGCGGTGGTGGTCCGGGCACCGCAGCTTCAGCAAAGATGCCAAGGAGGTGCTGGAGCAGGCGCTGCGGGCCGCCGTCGCCCGGCGCGACCGGCACATCGGGGACGAGCACATTCTCCTCGCCCTCACCGTCCGCCCCGGCGTACCCGCCGAGGTGCTCGCCGACCACGGGGTGACCCATGAGTCGCTGACCAGGGTGCTGGGCGGCGCGGGGGAGGCCTGCGCCTGACGTGTGCGGCGCCCCGGCGAGGTGCCTTCGGCGGTGCGCCGGGGCGCCGCGCCGGGGACATGCGCGCCGCAGGAGCCGGCGCCGGTGATCAGGCCTTCGGTGTCCGCAGTACCGCCCCGATGTGCGCCGCGGCCGTCGACAACTGGAGGCGGGCGTCGCGGAGCTGGTCGGCGGTGACGCCGTGGTCCCGGGCCGCGTCGCGGATGTCGTCCCGGAAGCGGTCGAGCAGCCGGTCCAGGTCGCGGGCCGGGTCACCGGTGGACTCCGCGGCGTCCTCGTGGGCCCAGGACGGGGCGTAGCCGGCCGGGAAGTCCTCGCGGGCCGCGGAGTACTCGGGCCGGTGGGTGCTCGGTCCGGCGTCGGTGCGGCCGAAGCCCCAGTCCTTGCCGAACTCCTTCCCGAAGTCCTTCCCGAAGTCACCGACCTCCTTGGCCAGTTCGCTCAGGCCCTCGCGCAGCCCTGTCGGCCAGTCGCCCCGCGCGAAGTGGTCCTGAACCTGTTCCTGGACCCGCTGGGCGATGCGCTGCACCTCCTCCTGCGCCTGCGTCCGGGCCCGCTCCTGGGCCTCCTTGGCCTGGCGCCGGGCGCGCTGGGCCTCTTCGCGGGCGCGGCGGCTCTCGTCCTTGGCGCGGCGGGCCTGCTCCTTCCACTCCTGCTTGACGCGCCGCATCTCCTCCTTGGCGGCGTGCCAGGCCTCCTTGTCGTCGGTGTCCGCGGCGCCGGCGGCGGAGCCGCCCCCCTCCTCGTGCGCTGCCGAGCCGGTGCCCCCGCGGGCGGCGCTGGCCGCGGCCCGCATCTCCCGGCGCAGATCACCGGCGGCGCCGCGTACGTCGGCCCGGATCTCGGCGGCGAGCTCGGCGACGGACTCCCGGATCTCCAGCTCCAGGTCGGCCAGTTCGCCACTGCGGTCGGACAGCTCGGCGCGGCCGGCGTCGGTGATGGCGTACACCTTGCGGCCGCCCTCGGTGGTGTGGGTGACCAGCCCCTCGGCCTCCAGCTTGGCCAGGCGCGGGTACACCGTGCCGGCCGACGGGGCGTACAGACCCTGGAAGCGCTCTTCGAGGAGCCGGATCACCTCGTAGCCGTGGCGTGGGGCCTCGTCCAGCAGCTTGAGGAGGTAGAGGCGGAGGCGGCCGTGCGCGAAGACGGGGGACATGTCAGAGCACCTTCTTTTCGGTCGTGCCGTCGGCCGGGGCGCCGGTGGCGCCGCGGTCCCGGCCGGAAGCGGAATTGTCCCCCGAGTCGTCCTGTGCGTCGTCCGCCGGACCGGTGGCCTCGGGCTCGCGTTCCCACGCGGTGTCCTCCCCTGCCGGGCGGCGCAGCAGGGCGATCGAGCCGGAGATGGTCGTGGCCTTCAGCCGGCCGTTGCCCGCGCCGAGCCGGCCGGTGATCCGCTTGGCACCCCACTGGCCGCCCACCCGGAGGTCCTCGAAGGCACTGGAGACCGTGCCGCTGGCGGTGTTCGCCTCCACCCGGGCGTCGGCGGGCTGGGGCAGCCGGATGGCGATCTCGCCCGAGACGCTGGTCAGGTTGATGTCGGTGGGGCCGCCGGCCGGATCCAGGTCGACGATCATCGAACCGCTCACGGAGTCCGCCCGGACGGAGGATCCCGCCTCCACCACCGTCAGGTCGCCGGAGACGGAGTTGAAGCGCAGGTCACCGCTGAGGGCCTGGGCCTCCACATTCCCGGAGACGGTGTCCGCGCGGACCGGGCCCGCGAGGCTCACCAGCGTGGTGTCCCCGGCGACGCCCCGCACCTCGGCGCGCCCGTCGAGTCCGGAGACCACGGCCGTGGCGCTGACCACGCCCACCTCCACGCGGGTGCCGGTCGGCACGGCCAGGGAGACCACCGCGCTGCGGCGCCAGCCCTTGCGGTCGAGCCACTTGAGGAAGCCCTTCCAGGGCAGGTCCTCGTAGGCCACGGTGAGTACGCCGTCCTGGTGGGTCACGATCAGGGGTGGCCCCTCGATCTCGGAGACCTCCAGGCGGGCGGAACCCTCGTCCGTGCCCACGACGTTCACTGTTCCATTGACGATGCGTACCTGGAGCTCGCTCACGGACTCGTCGAAGGTGAGTTTCCCGGGTTCCGCGACGGACCACTCGGACATGGTGCAGACCTCCTCGACCGAACGCGCCATATCGCGTCCTCCGTGTTTCACGATATATCGCGCACGGGGAAAGTCAAGGGACCCGTTCCGGTGGTCTGTGCCAGGCCGGGAGGGCGGGATTGCCCTAGCTTGTGACCATGTCGACGGAAGAGTCCGCCTCCGCCTCCGCTGCCGGTGCCCTGCTGCTGTGCCGCGCCGAGCCGGACTCCGTCGCCGCCGTCGCTCCGCTGCTGGGCGAGCGCATGCCGCTGCTCCGGGCCGGCGAGACGTGGAGTGTGCTCGTCCCGGAGCGCGGGCCCTGGCGGCGCGGCGACGAACCGGTCGAGCGTGTGCTCACCGGCTGGGCGGCCGCGCTCGCCGTCGGCGCCCCGTGGCCCGTACTCGCCCTGTGGTGGGACGCCGACCGGGCCGGCTGCGCCCTCGCGTCCGGCTTCCGCCGCCCCGTCGGCTACGTGTGGCTCGCGGACGGCACCCCGGTCGGCGAGGACGAGGCGATGCGCACCTTCGCCGACCGCCTCGGCCTGGATCCCGTACTGGACGTGCAGTCGCTGGACCGGCTGGCCAGGCCCGATCCCGAGGCCGACGCCCGTACCAGGGTGCGTGGACTGCTCGCGGTCCTCACCCGCGCGGGAGTCGCCCTCCCCGCCGGGCTGGACCCCGGCGAACCGGCCGATCGCCTCGGCGCCGCCGCCCGCGGTCTGCCCGGCGTCCGGCGGACCGGGGCACCCGGGCGGCGCCCGACCGCCGGTGAAAGCCGCCTCGCCCCCTGGATGCCCTGGGTGGGCGGCCCCGGAGCCCGCGCCCTGGCCCTGGCCCAGATGGCGGCCGGCCTGCCCCTCACCGCCTGGGGTCTGCGGCGCCGCAGCGGAGGCTGGACCACGGCGGGCGTACTGCTGGTCGCGCACGGAGCGCTGGGGGTGGCGTACGGGCTGACACGGCGTCCCTGACATCCTCGGTGGACGCGGCGGCGCGCATCCTGGGGGACTACCGCGTCCCTGACAGCCTCGGGGAGGCGGCGCACCCCCGGAGGACTACTCCTCGTCGTCCTCGTCGTCCAGCCGCGCCAGCCAGGTCGCCAGCCGCTCCACCGGCACCTCGAAGTCCGGGTTGAGATCGACGAAGGTCCGCAGCTGCTCGGCGAGCCACTCGAAGGTGACCTCCTCCTCGCCGCGCCGCTTCTCCAGTTCCTCGATGCCGCGGTCGGTGAAGTACAACGTGCTCTCCGTCGGATGGGTCGGCTGGACCGACTGAGTCGAACAGGGTGGGGTTCCGTGGGAACCGCTGGTCCCAGGATAGGCGCGCCCCGTACCCGCGCCGGCATGGTCCCGGCCGCCGGTACGCGTACGTACCCGCGCCCGTACCGTCCCGGCCGCCGGACGAGTACGCACGCCGAAGGGCCCGGCCCCGGTTTCCCGGGGGCCGGGCCCTTCGGCGTCAGGCCGGTCGTCCGGAGGCTCAGGCCTCGAACACCTCACGCACCAGCTGCTCCTGCTCGGCCTGGTGCCGCTTCGCGGAACCGACGGCCGGGGACGAGCCGTGCGGGCGCGAGATGCGGCGCAGGCGCTCACCGTGCGGGACATCGGCGCCGACCGCCAGGTCCAGGTGGTCGATCAGGTTGAGCGCGATGAACGGCCAGGCACCCTGGTTCGCCGGCTCCTCCTGGGCCCACAGGTACTTCTCGGCGTTCGGGTACTTGGCGATCTCCGCCTGGAGCTCGGCACCCGGCAGCGGGTACAGGCGCTCGATGCGGATGATGGCCGTGTCCGTCACGCCGCGCTTCTTCCGCTCGGCGTCGAGGTCGTAGTAGACCTTGCCGGCGCAGAAGACGACCTTCTTGACCGCGGCCGCCTCGACCGAGTCGTCGCCGATGACCGGGCGGAACTGGCCCGTCGTGAACTCCTCCGCCTTCGACGCCGCGGCCTTGAGGCGCAGCATCGACTTCGGGGTGAAGACGACCAGCGGCTTGTGGTGCGGGTTGTGCACCTGCCACCGCAGGAGGTGGAAGTAGTTCGACGGCAGGGTCGGCATCGCGACCGTCATGTTGTTCTGCGCGCAGAGCTGGAGGAACCGCTCCGGGCGGGCCGAGGAGTGGTCCGGGCCCTGGCCCTCGTAGCCGTGCGGCAGGAGGAGGGTGACGCCGGAGGTCTGGTTCCACTTCTGCTCGGCCGACGAGATGAACTCGTCCACGACCGTCTGCGCGCCGTTGACGAAGTCGCCGAACTGCGCCTCCCACA
Organism: Streptomyces sp. WG5; assembly: GCF_049974565.1. Classification (NCBI taxonomy): domain Bacteria; kingdom Bacillati; phylum Actinomycetota; class Actinomycetes; order Kitasatosporales; family Streptomycetaceae; genus Streptomyces; species Streptomyces sp. WG5. Next base: position 102,146 of record NZ_JBNGGC010000021.1, read on the forward strand.
TCACCAGCGCGTCGGGGCGGGCCAGCGAGTAGCCGTACTCGAAGCCCATCACCGCGTACTCGGAGAGCAGGGAGTTGTAGACGTTGTACCGGGCCTGGTCCTCGGCCAGGTACAGCAGCGGCGTGAACTCGTCGCCGGTCTCGCGGTTGATGAGCACCGCGTGGCGCTGCCCGAAGGTGCCGCGCTGCGAGTCCTGGCCGGAGAGCCGGACCGGGACGCCCTCGAGGAGCAGCGAGCCGACGGCGAGGGTCTCGCCCATGCCCCAGTCGATGGTGCCGTCCTCGACCATGGCCGCCCGGCGCTGCAGCTGCGGCAGCAGCCGCGGGTGCACGGTGACGTGGTCGGGGATGTTGACCTGGGACTCCGCGATCCGCTTGACGGTCTCGGCGGTGACCGCGGTGTTCACGGCCACCGGGAACTCGGCCTGCGGGTCCGAGGGCTCCGCGGCGGCCGGCTGGGAAGCCGCCTCGCGGACCTCGGTGAAGACCTTCTCCAGCTGGCCCTGGTAGTCCTGCAGCGCCTGCTCGGCCTCTTCCAGGGTGATGTCGCCGCGACCGATGAGGGACTCGGTGTACAGCTTGCGCACCGAGCGCTTCTTGTCGATCAGGTCGTACATCAGCGGCTGGGTGAAGGCCGGGTTGTCGGTCTCGTTGTGACCGCGGCGGCGGTAGCAGATGAGGTCGATCACCACGTCCTTGTTGAACGCCTGGCGGAACTCGAAGGCCAGCCGCGCCACGCGGACGCAGGCCTCCGGGTCGTCGCCGTTCACGTGGAAGATCGGGGCCTCGATCATGCGGGCCACGTCGGTGGCGTACATGGAGGAGCGCGACGACTCCGGGGCGGCGGTGAAGCCGACCTGGTTGTTGATGACGACGTGCACCGTGCCGCCGGTGCGGTAGCCGCGCAGCTGCGACATGTTCAGGGTCTCGGCCACCACGCCCTGGCCCGCGAAGGCCGCGTCGCCGTGGACCGCGATCGGCAGGACGGTGAAGTCGGTGCCGCCCTTGTTGATGATGTCCTGCTTGGCGCGGGCGACGCCCTCGACGATCGGGTCGACCGCCTCCAGGTGCGAGGGGTTGGCCACCAGCGAGACCTTGATCTGCTCGCCGTCCAGGCCGGTGAAGGTGCCCTCGGCGCCCAGGTGGTACTTCACGTCACCGGAGCCGTGCATCGACTTCGGGTCGAGGTTGCCCTCGAACTCGCGGAAGATCTGCGCGTACGACTTGCCGACGACGTTGGCCAGCACGTTCAGCCGGCCGCGGTGGGCCATGCCGATGACGACCTCGTCCAGGCGGGACTCGGCCGCCGAGTCGATGACCGCGTCCAGCAGCGGGATGACGGACTCGCCGCCCTCCAGGGAGAACCGCTTCTGGCCGACGTACTTGGTCTGCAGGAACGTCTCGAACGCCTCGGCGGCGTTCAGGCGGCGCAGGATGCGCAGCTGCTCCTCGCGCTCCGGCTTGGTGTGCGAGCGCTCGATGCGGTCCTGGATCCACTTGCGCTGCTTCGGGTCCTGGATGTGCATGAACTCGACGCCGGTGGTGCGGCAGTACGAGTCGCGCAGCACGCCGAGGATGTCGCGCAGCTTCATCAGGGACTTGCCGGCGAAGCCGCCGACCGCGAACTCGCGCTCCAGGTCCCACAGGGTGAGCCCGTGCTCGGTGATGTCCAGGTCGGGGTGCTTGCGCTGCTGGTACTCCAGCGGGTCGGTGTCGGCCATGACGTGGCCGCGGACCCGGTAGGAGTGGATCAGCTCGAAGACGCGGGCGGCCTTGGTGACGTCGTCGTCGTGCGAGGCGTCGATGTCCTTGAGCCAGCGGACCGGCTCGTAGGGGATGCGCAGCGCCTCGAAGATCTCGTCGTAGAAGCCGTTCTCGCCGAGGAGCAGGTTGGCGACCTGGCGCAGGAACTCGCCGGAGGCGGCGCCCTGGATGACCCGGTGGTCGTAGGTCGACGTGAGCGTCATGACCTTCGAGATGCCGAGCTTGTTCAGCGTGTCCTGGCTGGTGCCCTGGAACTCCGCCGGGTAGTCCATCGAGCCGACGCCCATGATGACGGCCTGGCCGGGCATCAGGCGCGGCACCGAGTGGACGGTGCCGAGGCCGCCGGGGTTGGTCAGGGAGACCGTGACGCCGGTGAAGTCGTCCATCGTGAGCTTGCCGTCGCGGGCGCGGCGGACGATGTCCTCGTAGGCCTGCCAGAACTCGAAGAAGTTCATGGTCTCGGCCTTCTTGATCGCCGCGACGACCAGCTGGCGGTCGCCGTTGGGCTTGACCAGGTCGATGGCGAGGCCGAGGTTGACGTGCGCCGGCTTGATGAGCGTCGGCTTGCCGTCCTTCTCGCCGAACGCGTAGTTCATGGCCGGCATGGCCTTGATGGCCTGCACCATCGCGTAGCCGATCAGGTGCGTGAAGGAAATCTTCCCGCCCCGGGCGCGCTTGAGGTGGTTGTTGATGACGATGCGGTTGTCGAACAGCAGCTTCACCGGGACCGCGCGCACGGACGTGGCCGTGGGCAGTTCCAGCGAGGCGTTCATGTTCTTCGCGACCGCGGCGGCGGGACCGCGCAGGGTCACCAGCTCGGGACCGTCCGCGGAGGCGGTGGCCTCCTTGGCGGGCGCGGCGGCCTTCGTCTGCGCCTTGGCGGCGGGCTTGGCCGGGGCCGGCTTCGCTGCAGGAGCCGCAGGAGCCGCAGGAGCCGCAGGAGCCGCCGGGGCGGCAGCGGCGGGCTGCGCGGCTGCGGCGGCCGGCTGGGCGGCCGTCTGGGCCTGGGCCGGGGCGGGAGCCTGCGCCTGCGGTGCGGGGGCGGCCTGCGGCGCGCTGCCGGAGTCCGCGGCACCGGAGGCGGCCTGGGCCGCGGCCGCGCCTGGCTTGTAGTCGGCGAAGAAGTCCCACCAGGCTCGGTCCACGGAGTTCGGGTCCTGGAGGTACTGCTGATAGATCTCGTCGACGAGCCACTCATTGGCACCGAACGCGGCCGCGGGGTTCTTGCCCGCGTTGCCCGCTTGGTCGGTGTCGGTCGAGATGCTCGAGTTACTGGGGGACTGTGGCGACACGGCGAGAACCGCCCTCTTCCGCTTCTTCACAAGATGGTGGACAGCGGGAATCAAGGCTACGCCTCCCGGGCCCGGAAGGTCAGACCGGGCCCGTTCATCGTCGCGTAAGTCACATCGCAGACCGTGTTTCGGCGCTGGAAATGGCGGGAAACAAGCGAGGTTCTGCTGCGCGTGGGAAGGGGAGACCGGGACCCGGCGCCGAGAGAACGCGGGTCTGTACCTGGTCTGCGCCTGATCACACGTGTCCGCCAGCGCGGACGTCAGTGGATCTTGACGCTCCGCTTCGAACCCTACGTCAACTCGATGCCGTGGGAAGACCCGGAAGGGTGATCAGAATGCGGCAGCCCCGCTCGGATTCGGCCACTCCGATCCGGCCGCCGTGCAGATCCACCGCCCAGCGCGCGATCGCCAGGCCCAGCCCGGTGCCGCCGTCGCTGCCCGGACCGTGCGGCCGGGACACCGAACCCCGGTTGAACCGCTCGAACACCCGGCGCCACTCCGAGCGCGGGATACCGGGGCCCTCGTCGAGAACCTCCAGCTCCAGCGACTCCGGAAGGTCCCCGCGCCGCGCCCTGACCGTCACCCGGCCGTGCGGCGGGCTGTGCTTGACCGCGTTGTCGATGAGGTTGGCGACGACCTGGTGGATGCGCTCGGGGTCGGCGTGCGCGGTCAGCTCCGGTGGGAACACGTCGAGTGCCAGATGGACGTCGGTGCGGCTGTGACTGCCGGACCCGGACGCGATGCCCGCGCGTGCCGAGGCGACCATGTTGGCCTCCTTCAGTACGCCGGACAGGTACGGCCACACCTCGAAGCGCCGCTTGCGCAGCGGTATGACGCCGTTGTCCAGGCGGGAGAGGTCCAGCAGCGTCTCCACCAGCCGGCCGAGCCGCTCCGTCTGCCCGAGCGCCGTCCGCATGGTCTCCGGATCGGCCTCGGTGACCCCGTCGACGATGTTCTCCAGAACCGCGCGCAGGCCCGCGATGGGCGTGCGCAGTTCGTGCGAGACGTTCGCCACCAGCTCCTTGCGCTGCCGGTCCTGGGCCTCCAGGTCGTCGGCCATGCGATTGATGGTGACGGCGAGGTCGCCCAGCTCGTCGCGGCGGTTCTCGCGGACCCGGCGCGTGTAGTCGCCGTGCGAGATGGACCGGGCCACGGCGTTCATCTCGTCCAGCGGCGCGGTCAGCGAGTGCGCCACGAACTGGGTGATCAGCAGGGTGGCGATCATCGAGAAGACCGTGATGAAGCGCAGTTCCGTCTTGGTGTGCACCGCGATCACCGAGAGACCGGTGGTGATCAGCACCGACGTGACGACCAGCGCACCCAGCTTGGTCTTGATCGAGAACGGGCGTACGCCGCCCCAGGGTTCCCCGGTGTTCCGGGGGCCGGGGCTCCTCCGTGCGGCCTCCCGCCCTCCGCTCATGGCGTCGGCGTCTCCAGCGCGTACCCCACGCCGTGCACCGTACGGATCCGCTCGGCCCCGATCTTGCGGCGCAGCGCCTTGATGTGGCTGTCCACGGTCCGGGTGCCGGAGGCGTCCGCCCAGTCCCACACCTCGGCCAGCAGCTGCTCCCGGGAGAGCACCGCGCGCGGGGTGTTCGCCAGGCAGACCAGCAGGTCGAACTCGGTGGGGGTGAGGTGGACGTCCTCGCTGCGCACCCGCACCCGGCGCTGCGCGTGGTCGATCTCCAGCTCACCGAGGCGCAGGATGCCGCTGCGCGGCGTCGAGGCGGCCACGACGGCCCGCTCCACCCGGCGCAGCAGCACGTGCACGCGCGCGGCCAGCTCGCGCATCGAGAACGGCTTGGTCATGTAGTCGTCGGCGCCCACGCCGAGCCCGACCAGCATGTCCGTCTCGTCGTCGCGCGCGGTGAGCATCAGCACCGGCACCGGCCGCTGGGCCTGCACACGACGGCAGACCTCCAGGCCGTCGAAGCCGGGGAGCATGATGTCGAGGATGAGCAGATCGGGCTGCCATGCCTCGGCCGTGTCGACGGCGGCCGGACCGTCGCCCGCCGTTTGCACCAGGAACCCCTCGGCACGCAGGCGGGTCGCGATGGCGTCCATGATCGTCTGGTCGTCCTCGACCACCAGCACCCGGCGCTGGGCGCCCGGAGTAGCCGTCGCCGTGCCGTTGTGGGAGGTCTGTGTCTGCTCCATCGCCCGCCCCTGAGGTGTGCTTACCGGAATCAGTGGGGTGATTCCTCGTCTGCGCATGACTGCGATCGCCGCTTGAACGACCGCGTCAGGTCAGCAGCGTACGGGGATTCACCGCGCCTTTGCTATCCAGGCCCGATGCCGAGGTGGACGACGTCCGGAACGCCCCGGGCAACGGGGATCTCTTCGGTACGCACCTGCTGGAACCCGGCATTACGCAAGGTTTCTTCGAATTCCGGAGAGGGCTGCGCGGACCATACGGCGAGTACCCCGCCGGGCCTCAAAACCCTTGCGCAGCCCGCCAGTCCGGGCGGTGCGTAGAGCCCGTCGTTGCCCTCGGTGACGGTCCAGCCGGGGCCGTTGTCGATGTCGAGGCAGAGCGCGTCGTACGTGTCGGAAGTCTCATTGACGTACCGCACCAGATCCGCTTCCACGACCTCGGTGCGGGGGTCGGCCAGCGCCTCGGCGGACAGCGGTGCCAGCGGGCCGCCCCGGTGCCAGTCGATGACGGCGCGCTCGCGTTCGACGACCGCGATCCGGCCCCAGCGCGGGTCGGCGGCCGCGTGTGCGAGTGAGAAACCGACACCGAGTCCCCCGATCAGCAGGTGCGGCGCGTTCCGCACGGCACGGCCGGCGAGGGCGTCGGAGGCGGCGAGCGCGTCGGCCGCCGCGTCCACCAGCCGCCGCTCCGAGCGCCCGTCGGAGGTGTCCATCAGGAAGCAGCCGTTCGCGATGATCTGCAGCAGTGCCCCGTGCCGGCGCAGGACGACCTCGCCGTGCGGGCCCTCGCGACGGTCCAGCACTTCGGGGATGCCGTGGTCGTGGGAGTCATGGGAAGTGATGGGCATCGACCCATCCTGGCAGGGGGAATGCCGTGCGGTCCGGCCGCGCTCTCGCCTGCGGGCCCGAGGGGGCTGAGCGGACGGACAACTTCCGCTTCTTGATCGCTCAGAGCGAACACGCTGGGGGGAACAATCGCGGGCTCGCTTTCATTGAGTCGGTGTAACTCAACTTGAATGCCGAAGGGGAGATCATGGCTGCTGAGTCCGACGCCTTCACACCGTTGACCCTGCCCGTGCTGCCGCTCGACGACGAAGTGGTGCTGCCCGGGATGGTCGTCCCCCTGGACCTGAGCGACACCGAGGTACGGGCCGCGGTGGAGGCCGCCCAGGCCGCCGCCGGGTCCGAGCCGGGCAAGCCCCGGGTCCTGCTCGTCCCGCGCGTCGACGGCACCTACGCCACGACCGGCGTCCTCGGCACGGTCGAGCAGGTCGGCCGGCTGGCCGACGGCGACCCGGGCGCCCTGATCCGCGGACGGGACCGCGTGAAGATCGGCGCCGGCACCACCGGACCCGGCGCCGCCCTGTGGGTCGAGGGCACCCGCGTCGACGACACCGTGCCCGACCCCCTGCCCGGCCAGGTCACCGAACTGGTGAAGGAGTACAAGGCCCTCGCCACCGCCTGGCTGCGCAAGCGCGGCGCCTGGCAGGTCGTGGACCGGGTGCAGGCCATCGACGACGTCTCCGCGCTCGCCGACAACTCCGGCTACTCGCCCTTCCTCACCACCGAGCAGAAGCTCCGGCTCCTGGAGACCGCCGAGCCGGTCGCCCGCCTCCGGCTCGCCACCCAGCAGCTGCGCGACCACCTGGCCGAGCAGGACGTCGCCGAGACCATCGCCAAGGACGTCCAGGAGGGCGTCGACAAGCAGCAGCGGGAGTTCCTGCTGCGCCGCCAGCTCGAGGCCGTGCGCAAGGAACTGCGCGAGATCAACGGCGAACAGGAGGGTGAGGAGTCCGACGACTACCGCGCCCGCGTCGAGGCCGCCGACCTGCCGGAGAAGGTCCGCGAGGCCGCGCTCAAGGAGGTCGACAAGCTGGAGCGGGCCTCCGACCAGTCGCCCGAGGGCTCCTGGATCCGCACCTGGCTCGACACCGTCCTCGAACTGCCGTGGACCGTCCGCACCGAGGACGCCTACGACATCCGGGGCGCCCGGGCCGTACTGGACGCCGAGCACGCGGGCCTGGACGACGTCAAGGAGCGGATCACCGAGTACCTGGCGGTGCGCAAGCGGCGCGTCGACCGGGGGCTCGGCGTCGTCGGCGGGAGGCGCGGCGGTGCCGTACTCGCCCTCGTCGGCCCGCCCGGGGTCGGAAAGACCAGCCTCGGCGAGTCCGTCGCCCACGCGATGGGCCGGAAGTTCGTCCGCGTCGCCCTCGGCGGCGTCCGCGACGAGGCCGAGATCCGCGGCCACCGGCGTACGTACGTCGGCGCTCTGCCCGGCCGGATCGTGCGGGCGGTCAAGGAAGCCGGATCGATGAACCCGGTCGTGCTCCTCGACGAGATCGACAAGGTCGGCTCGGACTTCCGGGGCGACCCGGCCGCCGCCCTGCTCGAAGTCCTCGACCCCGCCCAGAACCACACCTTCCGGGACCACTACCTGGAGGTCGAGCTCGACCTGTCCGACGTCGTGTTCCTCGCGACGGCCAACGTCCTGGACGCCATCCCGGAGGCGCTGCTCGACCGCATGGAGCTGGTCCGCCTCGACGGCTACACCGAGGACGAGAAGATCGTCATCGCCCGCGACCACCTGCTCCCGCGCCAGCTGGAGCGCGCCGGGCTCGACAAGGACGAGGTCACGGTCGACGAGGGCGCGCTGCGCAAGCTGGCCGGCGAGTACACCCGCGAGGCGGGCGTGCGCACCCTGGAGCGGTCCATCGCCCGGCTGCTGCGCAAGGTGGCGGCCCAGCACGAACTGGGCGAACGCGAGCTGCCCTTCACCGTCACCGACGACGGCCTGCGCGCCCTGATCGGCCGGCCGCACCACGTGCCCGAGTCCGCCCAGGAACCGGCCGAGCGGCGCACCTCGGTGCCGGGCGTGGCCACGGGCCTCGCGGTCACCGGCGCGGGCGGCGACGTCCTGTACGTCGAGGCGTCGCTGGCCGACCCGGAGACCGGGGCGTCGGGCCTGACCCTGACCGGTCAGCTGGGTGACGTGATGAAGGAGTCGGCGCGGATCGCGCTGAGCTTCCTGCGCAGCCGCGGCGCCGAGCTGGAGCTGCCGGTGGCCGACCTGAAGGACCGGGGCGTGCACATCCACTTCCCGGCGGGCGCGGTCCCCAAGGACGGCCCGAGCGCCGGCATCACGATGACGACGGCGCTGGCCTCGCTGCTCTCCGGCCGGCTGGTGCGCACCGACGTGGCGATGACCGGCGAGGTCTCGCTGACCGGCCGCGTGCTGCCGATCGGCGGCGTCAAGCAGAAGCTGCTCGCGGCACACCGGGCGGGCATCACCACGGTGATCATCCCCAAGCGCAACGAGCCCGACCTGGACGACGTCCCGGCGGAGGTACTGGACAAGCTGGACGTCCACGCCGTCACCGACGTCCGCCAGGTCCTGGAACTGGCGCTCGCACCGGCGACGAACGGTGTGGGCTCGGAGGTTCCGGTCGCGGCGGTGGGGGCACCTCCCAGGCTTTAGGCACCGGGGGAGGACGTAGGCCGGAAGGCGGAGGCCCGGGTCCCGTGGGGGACCCGGGCCTCCGCTCCGTGGAAGGGGGACCGTCAGCCGTTGGCGAGCGCCCTGACGCGGTCCAGCGCTCCGTTGAACTTGTTGTGGTCCCCGACCGTCGGCCCGGACGAGGTGTACTGCCACATCGTGTAGTAGCCCCAGCCGGCCGGCAGCGTGCCCACGGTGGAGGCGTACCTGGCGACCCACAGCGGGTTGTTCACCGCGAAACCGCCGTAGTTGCCCGTGCACTGGGTCCACCAGCTGGTGGCCGTGTAGATCACGGCGTCGCGGCCGGTGCGGGCCTTGTAGGTGTTCAGGAAGTCCCGGATCCAGGAGACCATCTGGCTCTGCGTCTTGCCGTAGCAGGTGGCCCCGTACGGGTTCCACTCGATGTCCAGCGCGCCCGGCAGCGTCTTGCCGTCGCGGGACCAGCCGCCGCCGTTGTCGACGAAGAAGTTGGCCTGGGCGGCGCCGCTCGTCGTGTCCGGCGTGGCGAAGTGGTACGCCCCGCGGATCATGCCGACGTTGTACGAGCCGTTGTACTGCTGGGCGAAGTAGGGGTTCTCGTAGTACGTCCCCTCGGTGGCCTTGACGTAGGCCCACTTGACCCCGCTGTTCCACAGGGTCGACCAGGCGACGTTGCCCTGGTGGCTGGAGACGTCCACGCCCTCCGTCTGGGTGGCGCCGCCCGGCACCGGTGTGCCGTGCCGCCCGTCGTGCTCCAGGACGCCCATGCCCATGTGGGCGGAGCCGCGCGGCGGGGTGTCGGCGGCCGACGAGGAGTGTGCGGGGAGGGTGAACAGCAGGGAGAACGCGGCGAGCAGGACCCCGGTGACGGCGAAGCGCCGCCCGCGGGCCGATCCGGATCTGTGCACGGGCATGACGTGCCTCCGATGGCTCGGTGGTGCTCGGTGGGGGATGCGTGGGTGGGGAGGATCCCGTGGGTGGCGTGAGCATGCCACTCGGGGTTCCGGTGAAGACGCTACGCACGTAGAACGGGGGTGGGAAGAGGGACCGGCAGCTTCCGGTGGTCTAAGCCTGCGAAATACTTGCCGAGCTGCGGTGATGACCGCCCGTGGCGGAAACTTTCAGGACCGGGAAAATCGAGGCAGGGGCTGACGTGCACGAAGACGGGAACGGCGGCGGTCGAGGAGTCGAAGCCGAAGTGTCCGGCAGTGGTGTGAACCAACCGGAGTTCCTGGCGCTGGAGCGGGAGCTGACGGTCCTGCTCCGGCGGGCCCGGGCCAGCCAGGGCGAGATGGCCCGGGAGGTCCACCCCGACCTGGAGTCGTCCGCGTACGGCCTCCTCGTACGGCTCGGCGAGTGCGGCGGGCAGCGGGCCACGGAGCTCGCCGCCTACATCGGCGTCGGCAAGGCGACGATGTCCCGCCAGCTGCGCGCCCTGGAGGACCTCGGCCTCGTCGCCCGGGAGCCCGACCCCGCCGACGGCCGCGCCTGGCTGGTCACCCTGACCCCGGAGGGCCAGGCCCGCGTCAGCCGGGTGCGGGAGGCCCGCCGCGCGCGCTACGCCGGGCGGCTCGCCGGCTGGGACCCGCGTGAGGTGACGGAACTCGCCCGGCTGCTGCACGAACTGAACCGGGGTATGGAGAAGTAGCGCCGCGGTCTTCGGCGGGAAGCAGTGCCTGAGCCCTCGGCGGAGAGGCAGTGCCTGAGCCCTCGGCGGAGAAGCAGGGCCTGGCCTCGGCGGAGAAGCGCGTGCGCGGTCCCCGGCGGAGAAGCAGGTCACGCGGTCCCCGGCGGAGAAGCAGGGCCGAAGCCCTGGCGTTCAGAGCTCCGCGTACACCACCGTCGCGTCGTCGTGCGTCTTGCCGCGCCCGAGGAACTCCCGGCGCCCCGCCGCGTCCGCGCGTTCCAGCTCCCGTACCCGGTCCACCAGTGCCTGCGCGCCCTGCTTGCGCACCAGCGCGAGGCAGTCCGTCCAGTCGCCCTCCCGGAACGTCTCCACCCACCGTGCGGCCCCGTCCGTCAGCGCCGCCAGTGTCCGCACCTCCCCGCGCGGCAGCACCCCCGTCACCGCCCGCGCCGCCACCGCCGGGTCGGCCGCGGCCGTGAAGAAGCCGCCCTCCTTGTTGCGGAAGCCCGCGTCCACCAGCGCGTCCGTCGCGAGAGCCGAGCGGGGCAGCCGGGCCAGCCGGTCGTCCAGGACCGCCGCGACCCCGCCGTCGGGGGCCTCCACCAACAGGGCCGAGTCGGACAGGACCAGGTACTCGGCGGCGGCGGGGGACCAGCGGGCCAGGACCACGGTTGCCTGCGGAGTCCGCGGGTGAGAAAGGTCACAGGTTTCCGCGTGTGCCGCCGAGGTACGCGCGATGGCACGGGACAGGGCTTCGGCGAGGGGAACATCCGGGAGTGAAACGGTCAGTTCGGTCAGGGCTCCGCCGAGGCGCCCGGTGAACCAGGGCACCGAATGCAGACAGCCCGTCCCGGTCCGCGGCGGCGTCACGCCGTCCAGGACGACGAGTGACCCCCCTTGCCCCGAGGCCGGTAGCCCGACGCTCGCGAAGTCCTCGTTGGGGTGGTCGGCGAGGCCGGGTTCCGAGACGAGTTCCGTGCGCATCCGGCCAGTCTGCACGACCCCTTCACAGGGTCCGCAAGGGGCGGGCGAGTTCCCGGAGATCGACGCAGCCGCGCAGGTCAGGCGCCGGGTTTGGGAGGGAATTCCGTACTCCGGCAATGCGCGGCGGCACATAGTGCCACCGCCCGTCCCGGACGTCCAACCGGCGCGCCGCGCGGGCGTGTCGAGCGAGCCGGGGGAACTTGCCCACCAACTCCCGTCCGGGGTTCACTCCTTCGGGTGGCGGGTCGGATGATGCACGCCCACCGCCCACCGGCACTGGGAGGGTCGGGAACCGGTGGGGGGCCTGCCCCGCTCACGCGGGCACCCCGTCCGACGCGCAGTCGGCGGCCTGGGGACAGCCCAGAGCGTGGCGGAGGGCGCACGCGCCGACCGGCCAGTTGACGGAGTGCCACCCGGGCCCACGGATACACGAGTCAGGAATGCGAGCACCGGTGCAGAAGACGCGGCCTCGTCGCACAGGCAAGCAGACGGCCCCCGCGGGGAGCGCGGAGCGCACCCCCGGTACCTCCACCCCGGCGCCGCCCCAGGCCCCCGTCGGCAAGGGACGCCCGACCCACGTACGCAACCGCCTCATCATCGCCGTGGCGGTCGTGGCCGTGGCCGTCGCCGGAGCCGGAGCACCGTCGGTCGTGGCCGCCTCCGGCCACCTGCACGACTCCCAGGAACTGGTGACGCTCGCCGAGCGGACCCAGGGCGCGCTGACCCTCGCCCACTCCCTGGCCGACGAGCGCGACGAGGTCACCCCCTACATCGCGGCCGGCCGCCCGAAGTCCAAGGCGCCCTCCGAGCAGCGCAGCGCCCGCGTCGACCGGCAGGTGGAGGAACTCCGCGCCGACACCGACACGCCCGCCTCCCTGCGCGAGGACCTCGACGCCGTCGCGGCCCTGCGCCGGGCGGCGCTCACCGGCAAGAGCACCGCTCTGCAGGCGCACGAGGCGTACTCGGAGGCGATCGCCGAACTCCACGCGCTGGCCGAGGAGCTGGCCGAGCGGATGCCGCCCCGCGCGGGCGCCGGCGCGTACGCCCTCGCCGAACTGGACACCGCGGTCCAGCAGGCCTCCGCCACCCGCGGGCTGCTGCTCGCGGCGCTGAACGTACCGAGCAGCACCGAGACCGTCATCGACCCGATCACGGGTCTGCCGACCGAGACGAGCACGTCCTCGGACGCCGACGCCGAGCAGCGCGACGCGCTCGCCGCCGCCGCCCAGCAGGCCCGGGTGCGCTCCGACGCGGCCCTCGCCGACTTCCGCGAGGGAGCGCCCAAGGAGGCACGGGACAGCTTCGACTCCACGGTCGCCGGCCCGGAGATCAACTCCGCCGAGAAGTACCTCGCCGGCCTCACGAACGAGCCGACGCTCTCCGACAACGACCTCCGGACCAGCACCAAGAGGCTGGACGCCGCGCTCTCCGCCCGCGTCGACGCCATGCGCGGCGCCGAGTCCGCCCTCTACGAGAAGCGCACCACGGACCTGGAGCGGCTGCGCGACGACGACGTCACCGCGCTGGAGATCCGGATCGCCGCCCTCGGCGCCCTGATCCTGCTGACCGTCGGCATCGCCACCGCCATGGCCCGCACCCTCACCCGCCCGCTCTCGGTGCTCCGCCGCGGCTCGGCCCGGCTGGCCGGCGCGCAGGACCCGACGGCCGAGGAGGCCGTCGCCTTCACCGGCCGCAACGACGAGTTCGCCCAGGTCGTCCGCTCCGTCAACGCCCTGCACGCGCACGCCGTCACGCTCGCCGACCGCGTCAACACACTCGAGGCCGACCGCAAGCACCTCGTCGGCCAGCGGCAGAAGATGGCCGACGCCCGCGAGGAACTGCGCGCCGAACTCGCCGAGTCGGCCGCCCAGCTGGACGTGGTGCGCAAGAGCATCGGCGGCGCCTTCGTGAACCTCGCGCTGCGCACCCTCGGCCTGGTCGAGCGGCAGCTCGCGGTCATCGAAAGCCTCGAGGAGCGCGAGCAGGACCCGGAGCGCCTCTCCACCCTGTTCAAGCTCGACCACTTCGCCACCGTCATGCGCCGGCACAGCGAGAACCTCCTCGTCCTCGCCGGCACCGAGCACGTCCAGCACAGTGCCGGGCCGGTGCCGCTGGTCGACGTGGTCCGGGCCGCGGTCAGCGAGATCGAGCGGTACGAGCGCGTCCGCATCGCCGCGCTGCCGCCGCACGCGCACGTGGCCGGGTTCGCGGCCGACGACCTCTCCCACCTGCTGGCCGAGCTGATGGAGAACGCCACCTCCTTCTCGCCGCCGGACCTGCCCGTCGAGATCTCCGGCTGGCTGCTGGAGAACGGCGAGGTGATGCTCTCCGTCCAGGACGAGGGCATCGGCATGGCCGCCGAGCGCCTCGAGCGCCTCAACGCCCGCCTCACCGACTTCGACCCCGACGCGCCCTACGACCAGGAGGGCGAGGACGGTTGCGGGCTGGGCCTGTACGTGGTGGCCCGGCTCGCCCACCGGCACGGGGCGCGCGTGCGGCTGCGGGAGCAGAAGCAGGGCGGTGTCGCCGCCGTCGTGGTCCTGCCGGACACCCTGCTCGCCGCGGCACCGCCGGCGGCACTCGTCCCGACCTTGCCGACCTCCGAGGGCACGGGAACCTTCTCCCTGCCGGGCGCCGACGCCGAGGCCAACTCCAACGTCCTGCGCGGCCGGGTGGAGAAGGACACGGATCCGCTCGTCGCCTCGGCGGAACAGTCCGTACGACGCGCGGAGGCCGACGGGACGGAGGGGACGGCCGGGACCGACGGGACGGGCGTGGCCGAGGCCGAGAAGGCGGAGGACACTCGCCCCGAGGCGACCGAGGCGACCGAGGCGACCGAGGCGACCGAGGCGACCGAGGCTCCTGAGGCGCCCGACGCGTCCGAGGCGCGCGAGGCCCTGCCCGACGCGGCCGACCCGGGGCCCGCCCGGAACACGGAGGCCGACGAGGCGAAGAGGCCTGAGGCGGCGGAGGCCCCCGAGGCCGGGACCGCTCCCGGACGCGACCTCCCCGACGACACCACGATGGCCCTCCTGCTGCCGGTGCAGGCACGGGCGGAGGCGACCCGGACACCCGATCCGGAGCCCACACCCGACTCCGGCCCCTACGCCATCGGCCCCGACGCCCACGATCGCGCGCCGGACGAGGACCCCATGCGGGCCGGGGCCACCACGCGGGCCGAGGGCACCATGCGGGCCGAGGGCACCGCCCGGACCGACGACGCGGGGAACACCGACGACGCCGAACCGGCCGAGCCCGTCACCGACAAGGGCCTGCCCAAGCGGACCCCCAGGATCAGCACACCCGCGGCGGTTCCCGGGCCGCGCACGGCCGGCTCGGTGGACGCCGACGCACTCCGCCGCCGCCTGGGAGGGTTCCGCCGGGGGGCGGAGGCCGGCCGCCGCGACGTCGAGGCGGAGATCGCCGACCGGACCGGACAGAACCGGGCGCCGGACGCCGCGGCGGGGACAACCGAGGAAGCCACGGGGGGCACTGTCGAGGAGGCAAGCAGTTGACCGCTCCCAGTACCTTCGGACTCAGTAGCGAAGCCCGCAATCTGCACTGGCTGCTGACCAACCTGGTCGAGGAGGTGCCCGGCATCCTCTCGGTCGCGGTGGTCTCCTCCGACGGCCTGCTCCTGCTCTCCTCCGACCAGGAACGCATCGACGCGGCCCGCGAACTCCACACCGTGCGCCGCACCGGCCCGCGCGGTTCGGCCGCCGACCTCGCCACCGTCGTCTCCGGCGTCGGCAGCCTGACCGTCGGCGCCGCCCGGCTGGTGGACTTCGGCAAGGTGAAGCACACGATGGTCGCCATGGACGAGGGCAGCCTGTTCGTGATGTCGATCAGTGACGGCTCGCTGCTCGGCGTGCACGGCTCCGCGGACGCCGACATGAGCGTCATCGCGTACCACATGGCGCTCTTCGTCGGCCGCGCCGGTCATGTCCTGACTCCCGAACTCCGCAGTGAACTGCGGAAATCCCTGGAGTCCGAGTCGGCGGGGAGTCCCCGATGAGCAGGGACGCCGGCAGGAACCCGCAGAACTCGAAGAGTTCGAAGAAGCCGAAGCCCCCGCAGAAGCCGAAGCCCCCGCGGAACTCGCCGAACCCGAAGGCCCTCCCCGTGCGCGGCGCCGACCGCAAGCCCGCCCGCGTACGGCCCTACTCGCTCACCGGCGGCCGGACCCGTTTCGGCCACGTCCTGCTCGTCGAGACGTTCGTCGGCGCCACGGCCGGCACCGCCGCGCTCGAAGCCGCCCAGGAGCGCAAGGAACTGACCGGGGGCACCTCCCACGCGTTCAGCAGGGGGGGAGGAAGCCTCACCTCCCGCGTGATGCCGGAGATGCGGGCCATCGTCGCACTGTGCCGCCGTATGCGTACGGTGGCCGAGATCGCCGCGCTGCTGAAGATGCCGCTCGGTGTGGTCCGCGTCCTCGTCAGCGACCTGGCGGACCAGGGAAAGATCCGTGTGTACGGCACCGGGACCGGCCACGGCACGGGCCGCCCGGACCGTGCTCTGCTCGAAAGGGTGCTCAGTGGACTCCGTCGTCTCTGACGCCGACTACGGCGTCCTTCCGCTCGTCGACACGGACGAGCCCGTGCAGCCCTGGCAGAGGGACCGCACCCGGGCGCCCATAGCCACGAAGATCGTGGTGGCCGGAGGTTTCGGTGTCGGCAAGACCACCCTGGTCACCACCGTCTCGGAGATCACGCCCCTGCAGACCGAGGCGCTGATGACCGAGGCGAGCGAGGACACCGACGACCTCACCGCCACCCCGGGCAAGCTCACCACCACCGTGGCCATGGACTTCGGCCGCATCACGCTCGACGACGACCTGGTGCTCTACCTGTTCGGCACGCCGGGCCAGGAGCGGTTCTGGTTCATGTGGGACGACCTGGTGCGCGGCGCGATCGGCGCCGTCGTGATGGCCGACACCCGCCGCCTGAAGGACTGCTTCCCGGCGCTGGACTACTTCGAGAGCTGCGGGCTGCCGTACGTCGTCGCCGTGAACCACTTCGACGGCAGCGAGCTGTTCGAGGCGGAGGACGTGCGGGAGGCGTTGGCGATCCCCGCGCACATACCCGTAATGATCATGGACGCGCGCCGCCGGATCTCGGCCATCGAGACCCTGTTGTCCCTCGTGGGCCACGCGCTCGACGAAACCCCCGAGTAGGAGACGGAACACCGCATGCGGAAGATACTCGTCGTCGGAGCCGGCCAGTCCGGTCTCCAGCTCGCCCTCGGCCTCCAGTCGCACGGCTACGAGGTCACCCTGATGTCCAACCGGACCGCGGACGAGATCCGCACCGGCCGGGTCATGTCGACGCAGTGCATGTTCCACACGGCACTCCAGCACGAGCGCGATCTCCAGCTGAACTTCTGGGAGTCCCAGGCCCCGAAGATCGAGGGACTCGGCGTCTCGGTGGCGGCCCCCGGCTCCTTCGACCCGGGCCCCTCGCAGCGCGCGATCGACTGGCTGGGCCACCTCGACGGCTTCGCGCAGTCGGTCGACCAGCGGGTGAAGATGGCCGGCTGGATGGACACCTTCGCCCAGCGCGGCGGCCAGCTCGTCATCCACGGCGCGGCCGTCGGCGACCTGGACTACTTCTCCCGCGCCTACGACCTCGTCCTCGTCTCGGCGGGCAAGGGCGAGCTGGTGCAGATGTTCGGCCGCGACGCCTCCCGCTCCCCGTACGGAGAGCCGCAGCGCGCCCTCGCCGTCGCCTACGTCCACGGGATGGGCCCGCGCCCGGAGCACCCGGAGACGGAGGCCGTCCGCTGCAACCTGGTCCCCGGCGTCGGCGAGATGTTCATCATGCCGACGTTCACGCTCTCGGGCCGCGCCGACATCCTGTTCTGGGAGGGCATACCCGGCGGCCCGCTGGACGCCTTCAAGGACGTCAAGGACCCCTCGGAGCACCTCTCCCTGACCCTGGAACTCATGGAGACGTTCCTCCCGTGGGAGTACGCGCGGGCCACCAAGGTCGAACTGACCGACGCCGGCGGCACCCTCGCCGGCCGCTACGCCCCCACCGTGCGCAACCCGATCGGCCGACTCCCCGGCGGCGGCGCGGTCCTCGGCGTGGCCGACGTGGTCGTCGCCAACGACCCGATCACCGGCCAGGGCTCCAACTCCGCCTCCAAGTGCGCCGCCTCCTACCTCGACTCGATCCTGGAGCACGGCGACAAGGAGTTCGACGAGGCCTGGATGCAGCAGACCTTCGACCGCTACTGGGAGACGGCACGGCACGTCACCAAGTGGACGAACGCCATGCTCGCACCGCCGCCGGAGCACGTCCTGAACCTGATCGGCGCGGGCAGCCGGCTCCAGCCGGTCGCCGACCGCTTCGCCAACGGCTTCGACGACCCGGCCGACTTCGAGAACTTCTTCTACGACCCCGCGAAGACCGAGGGCTACCTCATGGAGGTCTCGGGCGCCGCGGGCGCGTAACCGGCCGCGTACCCCTCGTCGGACCCGTCCGTCGCCCCCTCGGGAAGCCTCGGCGGCGTGTACCGCCGCAGCGGCTCCCCGCCGGGGTCGGGCCGTACGGCGCCCAGGACCGGGTTGGCGGCGATCGGCGAGACCTTGACCTCGGCACCGGGACGCGGCGCCTGGACGACCATTCCGGCGCCGAGGTACAGCGCCACATGGGTGGCCTCGGGGAAGTACACCACCAGGTCACCGGGCCGCAGCTCACCGAGCGGCACGTGTTCCAGTCGCGCCCACTGCTCCTGGCTGGTCCGCGGGATCGGAGTCCCGGCACGCTCCCAGGCCACGGAGGTCAGCCCCGAGCAGTCGTACGACGCAGGCCCCTCCGCGCCCCACTCGTACGGCTTGCCGAGCTGCTCCACCGCGAAGCGCACCGCCCGGTCGCCCCCGGCGGTGGGCGTGTCGTCGTCGCCGAGCGCGCCGGACCCCATGAGCCGCTCCTGCGCTCTGGCGATCCCCTTGCTCTCGAACTCCGCCAGCGCGGCCAGCTCCTCGGGGGTGAGCGAGGCCAGCAGCTCCTCGACGGCGTGCAGCCTTTCGCGCACCTCGTCCCGCTGCCGCTCCTGCCGCTCCGCGAGGGCCAGTTGCTCGCCAAGGGCCGCGCGCGCCCGCTCGGCCAGCTCGTCGGCCTTCCGCTCGTCTCCCGTCAGGCGGCCCACCGTCTCGGCCCGCTGCCGGGCCAGCCGGCCGAGCACATGCCCCTGGTCGAGCGCGTGCCGCGGGTCGCGGGCCAGCAGCAGCCGCAGATAGGGGGAGAGACTGCCGGCGTTCCGGTACTCCTGCCGGGCCAGCCGGCCGGCCGCGCCGCGGCTGTCGTGCAGGGACAGCCGGGTCCGGGCCAGCGCGGCGTCCAGCCGTCGCACCTCGGCGCGCTGCTTCCGCAGGCGTTCCTCGGTGCCGTTGTAGGTCTCGGTGGCCTTCTCCGCCTCCCGGTACAGCCGCTGAAGGTCCGTCAGCAGTCCGGCCACGGAACGGTCGCGACCGGCCTCGCCGGGTCCGGGATCGGCCGTGGCGGGCACGGGCGCGAGGGCGATCCCGGCCGTCACCGCCGCCGTGCACACCAGACGCAGAAACCTTCCTGACACACCATCACCTCCGGGCCGCGGGGCGGCTCGTCCGCTCCGCACCGCGAGCATGTGACGGGTCGCGGGGCTCCGCTCGCGGAGTGTGCGCGGTTCGGCGCAACGGGGTCACCCGTGGGCGTCGTCCGGCTTGCCACCCGGCGTGGCGTCTGGATCGGTGTCCGGCTCCGCGTCCGGGGCGGTGTTCGGCCGCGCGCCCGAATTGGTGTTCGACTTCGCGCCCGGGGTCGCGTCCGGTTCGAGGGTCCGGCGGGCGTCCGCTCCGGTGTCGGCTCCGATGTCGGCTTCGGCGTCCGACCCGGTGTCCGGCGCGGGGTGCGGCCCGGTTCGCGGCCTGGCCTCCGGCTTGGACCAGGGCCACTTCCGGCCGGAGCCCTTCCCGCCCTCGGGGTCGTACGCGTACTTCCAGCGGGCGAACCGCACCCCGCCCCGGGAGTCCCGGGGCACCCGCCGGTACACGAGCACGGTGGGCGGGCCGCCGTCCGGGTCCGGCACGGGGATGCGGTAGGTCTTCGGCGGGTGCCCGGTCATCCCGACCAGCACGGGCAGCACCCGCCCGTCCATGGGGCCACCCTCGAAGGGGGTGTCTTCGCTCTTCACGGCACCAGTGTCAGCGATCCGCGCGCCGGTGTCAGACGTCCGCGCGCCGGTGTCAGACGTCCGCGCGCCGGTGTCAGACGTCCGCCGCCAGCGCCTCGACCAGTGCCGCGCTCTGCGGGTCGCGGCGGGCGGTGACCGTCAGCACGGCGAGGAACTGCTCGACGAGCCAGTCCCGCAGCTCGTCGACGGGCGGTTCCTTGCCCTCGTCCAGCCAGATCAGCGAGGCCGCCTCCACCGCCGTGATCCACATCCGGACGGTCATCCGCAGCCGGGGGCCGGGCTCGGCGGCGTCCAGGTGGCTCATGATGTGGTCGGCGGCGGCCCGGCGCACCCCGTCCACGATGGACGAGGTGCGGGAGGTCTCGGCCACGCTGCCGCCGCGCAGCAGGGCGCTGAAGCCGGTGGCGTGCTGGTCGACGAAGACGAGATAGCGGTCCAGGGCGCGGGACAGCCGGGTGAGCAGCGGGCCCTCGCGGGGCTCGTCGAAGCACAGCCGCAGCTCGTCGGCGGCCGACCTGAGCGCGGCCTCGTACAGCTGCTGCTTGCCGCCCGGGAAGTACCGGTACACCAGTGGCCGCGAGACCCCGGCCTGCTCGGCCACGTCGTCCAGGGAGACCTCCTCCGGTGGCCGGTGCGCGAAGAGGGTGAGCGCCGCGCCGAGCAACTGGACGCGGCGCTCCTCGACGCTGAGCCGGCGGTAGGCGGGGACGGAGGACTGCGGGGTCATGAGCCGCAGCCTAATCGGCGCGGCCCCGTCCGGCGGCTACGCCAGCAGCCCCGACGACCTCCACAGCCGTCGCCCGACGCCCCGCAGCACGCCGATGTCGTCCAGGAAGTCCGTCAGACGCTTCGAGCCGGTCTGCATGATCTCTCGGCGGTGCCCGCTGGCCTTGACCTGGGCCAGGGCCTCGCGCTTGTCCAGGCCGACGTTCGTGTAGACCTCGGGGTTGACGAAGGCGACGGAGAAGACGCGGGCGAACTCGCCGGAGGTGATCCGGGTGAACTCCTGCGACCACTTCGGGGCCGTCACCATCTGGCGGCGCAGCTCCTCACGGGCGTAGCGCACGTGACGGGCCTCCTCCACGACGTGGATGCGCGTGACGCCCCGGATCAGCGGCTGGATCCGCTCGTCGGGGAAGGTCAGCCGCTGCATCCAGTCCAGGACCTCCTCGCCGAGGAGCGTCGCGGTGAAGGAGCCGGGCGTCGTGGAGATCGTCTTGAACAGGCGTCCCAGGCGCTGGTGGACCGGGCTCACCGGGTACCACGGTGTCTCGCCGCGGGTGATGAGCCGGGCGAACATCTTCGAGTGCCGGCACTCATCCTCGATCTCGGTCAGCGCGTAGCGCACGTGCGCGCTCGTCGCCGACTTGTCGTAGATGTGCCGCACCAGCAGCTGCATGAGGATCAGCTCGAACCAGATGCCGAGCGAGGCGAGCGCGGCGGCCTCGTGCCGGGAGAGCGCGATGCGCTGCTCCTCGCTCATCCGCTTCCACAGAGGGGTGTCGTACAGCGACACCAGCTCCGGTGGCCAGAACCACTTGCCTTCGTCGAACGGCGCCTCCCAGTCCAGCTCCTTGTCCGGGTCGAAGGAGTGCTTGGCGGAAGAGGCGAGCAGCCGCTCGGCCACCTGCTCCCGGTCCTTGAGCAGGCCGAGTGCGTCGCGCAGGCCGTCGAGCGCGTCGGCTTCCGTCAGGGTCGTCATGGCTGTCCCACCTCGTCGTACGGTTCGGGTTACCCGCGGTCACTCCGCCTTATGAGACTGCCTGTCAGTAAGCTCGTCAATCCCCTGCGCGGAACTTGTTGACCATGAGTAAAGGTGGCGCGGTCGTCGATCACCGGACGCGGGAGGCTCCGGCGGAGCGCACCCCCGGCGTTCGCCGCTGCTCGGTCAGGTGCCGGACGCGTACGACGGATGCCGTCGTCCTCGCCGTGGAGGCGGTGTCCGAGGACTCCCGGGAACGGGACCGGGAGGTGAAGCCGCGGACGTACGCGCCGACGGGTACCCCCTTCGGCCCCCTGCGGACGGGAAGTGACCCCGCCTCACTCGCTGTGCACCGCCGCGCTCCCCGAGCACTGCCTCACTCCCCGAGCACTGCCTCACTCCCCGAGCACCGCCTCCATCACCGCCCGCGCGATGGGCGCCGCCAGCCCGCTGCCGCTGACGCCGTCGCGGTCCTTCGCCGAGCCCTCGACCACCACCGCGACCGCCACCTTCGGCTCCAGGTCGTCCTCGCCCTGCGCCCAGGAGACGAACCAGGCGTACGGCGTGCCCGAGTTGCCCACGCCGTGCTGGGCGGTGCCGGTCTTGCCGCCGACGGTGGCGCCGCGGATCGCGGCGTTCGCGCCGGTGCCGTTCTCCACCACACCGGTCATCAGCTCCTTCAGCAGCGAGGCCGTCTTCGGCCGCATCGCCTCCCGGGAGGGCCGAGACCCCGCCGTCGCCACCAGGCTGCCGCCCGCCCGCAGGGTCCGCTCCACCAGGTACGGCGACCGCACCTGTCCGCCGTTGGCCACCGCCGCCGCCACCATCGCCATCTGCAGGGGAGTCGCCCGCGTGTTGTACTGGCCGATCGACGACAGCCCGAGCTGCGCCCGGTCCACCGAGGTGTCGAAGGTGCTCCGCGCGACGGCGAACGGGACGCGCAGCCCGGCGTCGTTGAAGCCGAAGGCCTCCGCCGTCGCCGCCATGTCCGTCACGCCCACGTCCATGCCGAGCTTGGCGAACACCGTGTTGCAGGACCACTCGAACGCCTCGCGCAGCGTGGCGTCCCGGCAGTCGTCGGCCTCGTTCGTCAGCCTGGTCCGCGTCCCGGGCAGGGTGTACGGGTCGGGGGAGCGGGTCGGCGCGTCGAGGTCCCGGACCACGCCCGCGTCCAGCGCCGCCGCCGCGGTGACCACCTTGAAGGTCGAGCCCGGCGGATAGGTGCGGCGCACGGCCCGGTTGAGCATCGGCCTGTCCGGGTCGTCGTTCAGCCGGTTCCAGGTCCGGGTGGCGGCCGTGCTGTTCCCGGACAGCAGCTGGGGGTCGTACGACGGGGTGGAGGCCAGCGCCAGGATGCGGCCGGTGGACGGCTCGATCGCGGCCACCGCCCCCTTGCGCCGGCCGAGCCCCTCGAACGCGGCCCGCTGTGCGGCCCCGTTGATGGTCGTCACGACGTCACCGCCCGGGTTGTGGACGCCCGTGACGTCGTTCCAGAGGGGGAGCGGTGCGAGCAGCGGGTCGGCGCCGGACAGGAGGCCGTCCTCGGCGTGCTCCAGCAGGGTCGTGCCGTACGCCTGCGAGGCGAAGCCGGTGATCGGCGCGTACATCGGCCCGTTCCGGTACGTCCGTTCGAAGCGCAGGTGCTCCCCGGTGTCCCGGGAACCGGTGACCGGCTCGCCGCCGACCAGGATGTCGCCGCGCGGCTGCTGGTAGCGGGCGATGTCCGGGCGGCGGTTGGCCGGGTTGTCGTCGTACTCCGGGGCCTGGACGATCTGTACCCGGGCCGCGTTCACCAGCAGCGCCGCCAGCAGCAGTGCGCAGAAGGCGGCGGCGTGCCGGATGTGCCGGGTCACCGGAGTTCCCCGGCTCTCACGACGCCGCCCGCCCGTCGGCCCGGCCGGCCTGGCTGCGGGCCGCGTGGCTGACCCGGATCAGCAGCGCCACGATCGCCCAGTTGGTGACGACCGAGGAGCCGCCCTGCGCCAGGAACGGCATCGCCATGCCGGTCAGCGGGATCAGCCCGGTCACCCCGCCCGCGATGACGAACACCTGGAGCGCCACGATCGAGGAGAGGCCGACCGCGAGCAGCCGGCCGAAGGGATCGCGCGCGGCGAGGCCGGCCCGGTAACCCCGCTCCACCAGCAGCGCGTACAGCAGGAAGATCGCGCTCAGGCCGAGGAAACCCAGCTCCTCCCCGGCGGTCGCCAGGATGAAGTCCGACTTGACGGCGAAGCCGATCAGGACGGAGTGCCCGAGGCCGAGGCCGGTGCCGGTCACCCCGCCCGCCGCGAAGGCGAACAGCGACTGGGCCAGTTGGTTGGCGCCCCGCCCGGCCTCGATCGACGCGAAGGGGTGCAGCCAGTCCTCCACCCTGCTGTGCACGTGCGGCTCCAGCCAGCCCACGGCGACCGCGCCCAGCGAGGCCAGCACCAGACCGACGGCGATCCAGCCGGTGCGGCCGGTGGCGACGTAGAGCAGGACGACGAACAGGCCGAAGAACAGCAGCGAGGTGCCGAGGTCGCGCTCCAGCACCAGGACGCCGACGCTCACCAGCCACACGGCCACGATCGGGCCGAGGACGCGGCCGGTGGGCAGCTGGAGCCGCCACACGCGACGCCCCGCGTACGCCAGCGCGCTGCGGTTCGCGGCCAGGTAGGCGGCGAAGAACACCGCGAGCAGCACCTTCGCGAACTCGCCGGGCTGGATGGAGAAGCCCTCGACCCGGATCCAGATGCGGGCACCGTTCACGGCCGGGAAGAAGATCGGCACGGTGAGCAGGACGAGCGCGGCGGCGACGCAGACGTAGGCGTAGCGCTGGAGCACGCGGTGGTCGCGCAGGAGCAGCACGACCACGATGAACAGTCCGACGCCCAGTGTCGACCACACCAGCTGCGTGGGGGCCGCCCGGTCGCCCGGCGTCTCCAGGTCGAGCCGGTAGATCAGCACCAGGCCGAGGCCGTTGAGCAGCACCCCGATGGGCAGCAGCAGCGGGTCGGCCCAGGGGGCGCGCAGCCGTACCGCCAGATGGGCGAGGAGGGCGAGCACGCCGAGCCCGGCGCCGTAACCGGCGGCGCCGGGGGGGAGGGTGCCGTGCTGGGCGAGGCCGACGTTGCAGTAGCCGAACACCGACAGCAGGACGGCCACGAGGATGAGCGCGAGTTCGATGCCACGGCGCCGGGGGAGACGGGCGACGGGAGCGGGTGTGTCCGCCTGTGCCACGGTGATTCCGGTTCCGGTTCCGGTTCCGGCCTTGGTCATGTCCGGAAGTTACCCGAATGGTGCGGTGCGGGGGCCGCTCGCGTCAGCACCAGCGCGGCGCGGGACCGATGTTGTCGATGTAGCGGGCCGCACCCCAGGCCCAGGTGCCGTCCGTGAGGAGGTACCAGAGGGGGTTGCCCTTCACCTTGTCGCCGGGGGTCTTGCAGTGGATGTGGACGGTCTCGCCCCGGTGGGCGTACCGGATGACGTCCGAGCCGCGGGCCGGCGAGGTGCGCAGGGCGAGCCGGTCGGCCGTGACGACGCCCCGGTAGCGGCCCTGCTCCTGGCGGCCGTCGTTCCCGCCGCCCCACTCGTCGCCGCCGTTCCCGCCGCCGTTCCCGCCGCCGTTTCCTCCGGAGGGGTTGGCGGTCGTGCTGCCGGAACCGGAGTCCCCGCCGCCCCACTCGTCGTTCGCGACGGCGGGCGTGACGGCGACGGCGGCGGCGAGCGCGCCGGCGGCGACGGCGGTGGCGAGACCGCGCAGCAGTGGTGAGCGCGGGGACAGCGCGGACAGCAAGGACATGGGAGTACCTCCCGAGAGCGAACGGGTCTTCAGCTGGCTAACCGCCACATTAGGAGCGAACCGTACGAACCGCCCGGCGCACTGCGCCATCGGGGAACCGCCCGGTCGCCGGGGGCGGGTCAGGGCCGCTGAGGCAGCGTCAGCGTCGCCAGGGCTCCGCCGCCCGGCGGATTCGTGAACTCCAGCCCCGCGCCGAGCACCTCCGCCTGCCCCAGGGCGATGGTCAGCCCGAGCCCGTGCCCCTTCGACCCGCCCTCGGTGCGGAACCGCTGCGGTCCGTGGGCGAGGAGGTACTCCGGATAGCCGTCCCCGTGGTCCCGTACGGTGATCACCGGCCCGTCCACGGTCAGCACCACCGGCGCCCGCCCGTGCCGGTGCGCGTTCGCGACCAGGTTGCCGAGCACCCGCTCCAGCCGCCGCCGGTCCGTCTCCACCCGCGCGTCCCGTACGACGTCCACGCGCGTGTCGGTGCCGGAGCCCCGGACCACCCGCCCGGCCAGCGCGCCCAGCGCCTCCGGGTCCACCTCCAGCCGCTCCCGCCCGCTCTCCAGCCGGGAGATCTCCAGCAGGTCCTCGGTGAGCGTGCGCAGGGCCGCCACCCGGTCCCGGACCAGCTCGGTCGGGCGGCCCGGCGGCAGCAGCTCGGCCGCCGCGTGCAGGCCGGTGAGCGGGGTGCGCAGCTCGTGCGCCACGTCCGCGGTGAACCGCTGCTCGGCGAGCAGCTTGCCCTGCAGCGACGCCGCCATGGAGTCCAGCGCGGCGGCGACCGAGGCCACCTCGTCCTGCGGGCGCGTCGGATCCTTCGCCCGGGGATCGTCGACCCGCGCGTCGAGGTCGCCGGCGCTGATCCGCCGCGCCACCCGCGCCGTCGTGTGCAGCCGGCGCGTCACCCGCGTCACGGCGAACGCGCCCACCAGGAGCGTCGCCCCGATCGCCGGCGCCGACGACCACACGATCGCGCCGTCCAGGCCGTCGATGGTGCGCCGTCCCTGCGTGTGGTCGACCCGCACGGCAAGGATCCGGCCGCCCTCGGCGGGGCCCGCCGCCCACATCGTGGGGTGCCCGTCGTGTTCGGTGACCATCGTGCCGCGCCGGCCCGAGACGGCCAGCTCCCGCAGCCGCTCCGGCACCCCCGGCGGATCGACGCCGGCACCCCGCCGCAACGGGTCCCCGGCCTCGTACGCCCGCGTCGCCTCTCCCAGCCGGGACAGGGCGTCGTCGCGGGCCCGGCCCACGGTCTGGTCGGTGACCGAGACGTGCACCAGGACGCCGAGGAGCGCGGCGAGCGCACAGCACATGACGGCGATGAAGACGGCGGCCTTCACCGCGAGCGGGCCGGCCCAGCGGGGGAGGCCGAACCAGGACCTCACCGGGCACTCGCCGACGGGGGCGCGGACCCGGACGCCGAGGGGGACGGGGACCGGGACTCGGACCGGGACTCGGACGGGGACGCGGACGGACGCTTCGTGTGCTTCCCGCCGTCGTCCGTGCGCAGCATCTCGTCGCTCGTGAGCAGCATGGCCCGCTGGTCGGGGTCCCACGTCCACTGCAGCCGGTACTCGTAGCCCGCGACCTCCGACGGCGACCGGACGATCACCGCCCGCCCGGCCAGCTCGACCGCGCTCACGGCGTCGTCGTACGACATGACCCGCACCAGCCGGTCCTTCTCGACCGTGTAGACGCGCACGGCGGTCAGCTTCTCGGGCAGCAGACGGAACCCCAGGGTCATCTCGGTACGCCCGTCACCGGTCAGGTCGCGGTAGTACGGCCTGAGCACCGGGCACCGGTCGTCCTCGCCGTCGGCACCGACGGCGCCGCCCGTGCCGCAGTCCGCCATCCGGCGGGCCGTTTCGCGGTACGGCGCCCCGTCGCCCTCGTAGTCGTCCGGATGCGCGGTGATCTCGGCCCGTACGGCGGCCACCGGATCCGCCTCGCGGATGTCGCCGCCGGGCGCGGTCACGCCCTCGACGACCTCGTTGTCCACCTCGCCGATGGCGTAGGCCGGACTCGACGCCGGCGTCAGGTCGGGCCAGAGCCGGGCCGGGCTCTGCGCGGCCGGTGTCGCGCCCGCGCTGCGCAGCCCGCCCGAGTCACCGCAGGCGGCCAGCGCCCCGGCCGCCGCGGTCGCCAGGAGCAGCGCGAGGGCGGTGCGGGCGCGGGCGGGGCGCCCACGGCGGCTCGGGAGCACTGCACTCCTGGGGTTCGGTGATCGTCACTGGCGGCCTGGACGGACTGCTCGGGACCGTACGGGCGTCCATTTTGCCCGCGTGTCGACGCATCGGGCCACCGAACGCCCGGGTGGCACTCCGCGCTTCCGCGCGGATCGCACCTTCTTCCGGGACGGCCCCTCTCCGGTGGTGCATCCGGTACGCCCGGTTACCCCTGCTACGTCCGGTACCTCCGGTGTATTCGGAGCACCCGGTAGCGATGGACCGTCCCCGCCCCCGCCGTCCCCGTACCGAGGGTCCTGCGCGCCTCCTCCGGGAGGTATCCGGCTTCTTGCCCCGCAGCGCCTCGCCTGTTCCCATGGTCGTGGGGTGATGATGCATGAACGGACTGCGCGTCATACCGACCCGGCGACACGGTCAGGAACGGCTGTACGTCTGCCTCCCGGACGGCGGGAACGTCGCCTGGTACGACCGTGAGACGGCTCGGGTCAACCTGCTGAGAGAGGACCGCGAGGACGAGGTGCTCGAAGCCCTGGGCCCCTTCCTCACCGGCCCGGTCACGGTCGGCCCGCCTCCCGTCCCGACCCCCGCCGAGCTGGCCCGGCTCTCCCTCCACCCGGACGACGACCTCGCCCCCAACCGGCCCGGCGAGGCGCTCCTGATCTCCCTGGAACGCGACCCCGGCCCCGCCCACCGGCTGCGGCGATCCGATCCGCGTCGCCGGGCGCTGGCGGCCGAGCAGGCGGCGGGGGCGGCCCTCGACCGCCTCGACGGCGCCGGCTGGCACACCCTGCACTCCGTGCCGCTGCCCGGCGGCGACCGCGTCCACCACCTGGTGATCGGCCCCGGCGGTCTCTACGCCGTCCACGCGCTGCCCGCCCGCAGGCAGCGCGTCCACATCACCGACCCGCTGGTCGCGCTGGGCCGCCGCGAACCGCTCCCGCTGCTGCGCCGGGTCCGCGCCGACGCCGACCGGGCCGCCCACGCCCTGACGGCCGAGGTGCACCCCGTCCTCGCCCTCGTCGACCCGGCGCACGTGGCCGTCACGGCCGCTCCCCGCTCGGTCCGCGTCCTCACCGACGAGGAGCTGCCGGACCTCGCCCGCCTGGGCGGGATGCTCAAACCGGCGGACGTGGAGGCCCTGCACGCCATGGCCCGGGACCGCGCCACCTGGACCCGCGTCTGAGGGACCGACGCGGGCGGGGTCGCGGGTTCCGGGCGGGCGGCGGGGGCTGGGGTCGCGGGTCTCGGGCGGGCGACCGTGGGTCAGGGCAGGGCTGCCGCCCGCCGTCGGTCGAACAGCGGTGCCAGCAGGTCGCCGTGGTCCCGTACTCGTGACCCGACGTCCTCCGCCCGGAAGACGAACTGCTCCGCCCGCCGGCACCCGGCCACCTCGTCCCACGTCACCGGCGTGGAGACCGCCGGCTCGGAGCGGGCCCGCATCGTGTACGGAGTGGCCGTGGTCTTGCGGGCGGCGTTCTGACTCCAGTCGACGAACACCTTCCCCGGCCGCAGGCTGCGCGTCATCCGGTGCACCACGAGCCGCGGCAGGGCCCGCTCCGCCTCCACGGCGAGGGCCTTCGCGTACTCCGACACCCGCTCCGACGACGACCCCCGCACCCCGGCCAGCAGATGCAGCCCCTTCGCCCCGGACGTCTTGGCGTACGCCTCGATCCCGTCCGCCGCCAGCCGCTCCCGCAGCCACAGCGCGACCTCGCAGCAGTGCACGACGGTCGCGGGCGGCCCGGGGTCGAGGTCGAACACCAGCCGGTCGGCCTCGTCGGGATCGTCCGCGGTCCACTGGTGCGTGTGGAACTCGGTCACCAGGTTCGCCGCCCACATCAGGCTCGCCAGGTCCTGCACCAGCACCATCCGGGCCGGTCCCTCCGACCGGGGTACCTCGGCCGTGGTGACCCAGTCGGGCGTACCCGGCGGCACGTTCTTGGTGAAGAACACCTGGCCGTCCGGTCCGTCCGGGTACCTCAGGAAGGAGACCGGACGGTCCCGCAGGTGCGGCAGCAGCACCCCCGCGGTCGTCGCGTAGTAGTGCAGCAGCTCGCCCTTGGTGAGGCCGGTCGCGGGATACAGCACCTTGTCCAGGTTGCTGAGGGCGATCCGTCGCCCCTCCACCTCTGTGATAGGCGCCATACCATGAGAATCTCACGAAACGCGGACAAACCGCCCGACGGTCATCCGGCAGTCGACCGACTGGAAAGGGTGTGCTGCACGTGCGATCGATCTGGAACGGCGCGATCTCCTTCGGCCTGGTCAGCATCCCGGTCAAGCTGATGAACGCGACCGAGAGCCACGCGGTCTCCTTCCGTCAGATCCACACGGAGGACGGCGGCCGGATCCGCTACCGCAAGGTCTGCGAACTGGAGGACCGCGAGGTCGGCCAGGACGAGATCGGCAAGGCCTACGAGGACGCCGACGGATCGATGATCCCGATCACCGACGAGGACCTGGCCCGCCTGCCGGTCCCCACCGCGCGGACGATCGAGATCGTGGCCTTCGTGCCCGAGGAGCGCATCGATCCGCTCCAGATGGGTTCCGCGTACTACCTCGCGGCGAGCGGCGCCCCCGCGGCCAAGCCGTACACGCTGCTGCGTGAGGCGCTCGGGCGCAGCAACCGGGTCGCCGTCGCCAGGTTCGCGCTGCGGGGCCGTGAGCGCCTCGGCATGCTCCGGGTCGTCGGCGACACCATCGCGATGCACGCCCTGCTCTGGCCGGACGAGGTGCGCGCCCCCGAGGGCATCGCCCCGGACGCCGGTGTCACCGTCCGCGACCAGGAGCTGGACCTCGCGGACGCCCTGATGGCCACGCTCGGTGAGATCGACCTGGACGAGCTGCACGACGAGTACCGCGAGGCCCTGGAGGAGGTCATCGCCGCGAAGGCCGCCGGTGAGGCGCCCCCTCAGGCTCCGGAGGCGGCGCCGCCCGGGAAGGTGCTGGACCTGATGGCCGCCTTGGAGAACAGCGTGCGGGTGGCACGGGAGTCCCGGGGCCGGAAAGGGGCCGGGCCGGCCGAGGAGGCCGAGGTCGCGTCCCTGCCGCGGCGCGGGGAGTCGTCCCCGCGGGCGCCCGAGGAGACGGGCGGCAAGAAGTCGACGTCGACGGCTGCGAAGGACCGGGCGGCGAAGGACACGGCGGCGAAGGACACGGCGGCGAAGAAGACGGCCCAGAAGAACACGACGGCGAAGAACGCGTCGGCGAAGAACGCGTCGGCGAAGAACACGGCCGGGAGGGTGACGGAGACGCGGAAGCCGCCGGTGAAGAAGTCGACGGCCTCCGCCACCGGGAAGCCGGCGGCGACATCGGCCCGGCCCGAGAGGAGGAGCGCGCCGAAGAGCACCGCCGAGAAGGCGACGGGCGCGGGCAGGAGGACGGCCGCCAAGAGTACGGCCGCCAAGAGCACCGCCGGGAAGCGCACCGCCGGGAAGGCGGCGTCCCGCAAGCGCAGCGCCTGACGCCTCCCGGGACGTGGAACCGCCGCGGGCTCGGCTCGTCGGCCTGCGTTCAGCCGATCGGCCAGGGGGAGAGCGACGCCCGGGGGACGGCGGACGGGGCGGACTCGAAGACCGCGGGGCTCGCGGAGCCGGACGTCGTCGGCGCGAGGGAGGCCGCTGTGGGCAGGAGCGGGCTTTCCTCCAGGTGCTGTCCGATCGTTTCGGCCGGTTCGCCGCCCGGGGCGCCGGGTCCGGTGGACAGTTGCGACCACGCGGTCAGGGCCAGGGCGACCGCGGCGGCCGTGCCGACCACCCGGCCGACCCGCCGGATCCGGGCGCGACCGCCCAGCTCGCGCCAGGCCGGGCCGGTCCAGGGGTCCTCCGGGTGCCACGGCTCGCCGACCACGTCGAAGGGCGGCCCGGGCCGCCATCCCGGGCTCCGCTCGCGCGCGGCGGGTTCCCTGGGGGCGGAGGCGCGGATGGCGCGCTCGTTGTCCTCCAGGAACTGCCGCCAGACGTGCTCCGGAACGGACGGCGTACCGTCCGGCCCGTCCGGCGTGGCGCCGCTGCCCGGCCCGGAAGCGGTCATGGTCCTGCTCTTCCTCTCTTCTTCTCTTCTCTTCGTGGGCGCGTACGGCGATCCGGCGGGAGCGCCGCGGGAGCTGCGGGGCGGACCGGGGCCCGCCTGCGGCCGGAGTGCCGTTCCGCGCCGCGGCACCGTGCCGGTGTCGCTCCCGGGCGCCGTGCGGCAGGCGACCGCGGGTCGTCGTTCCATCGGATCATTGCACAGTGCAAAAAGTGATCGCCAGGGTCACCGCCCGCGTTCTTCCGCCCGCCACCGGTCCCGGGGCCCGCTGGTCATGGCCGGCGGTCTCCGTGGGCCGCGACCAGCCGCACGAAGGGGACGGCCCGTCCGGCCTCGCGGAACGACGCCTCGCCGCCGTCCACCGCCAATCCCATGAACGCGCAGAGCCGCCGGGCCGTTCCCGGGCGCCGCCGGGCGTACTCCGCCATGATCCCGGCACCCTCCTCGGCGGGGAGGAAGTGGGCGGTGACGGCGTGGTGCCGGTTGCCGAACTGGATGACGGTCTTGGGCTGCTGACGCAGGTTCCGGTACCAGTCCGCCCGTGGGCCGAAACCGGAGGCGACGGTCCAACTCCGCCCGGAGGGCTCGGAGGAGCCGTACTCGCGGGAGCCGGTCGCCTGCGGGCCGGTCGCCTGCGGGCCGGTCGCCTGCGGGCCGGTCGCCTGCGGGCCGGTCGCCTGCGGGCCGGTCTCGCAGGAGTCGTGGGCGACCACTTCAAGGACCACCCGGCGGTCCCGGCCGCTGTTCCGGCCGGTGTGGTGCAGCAGGAGCAGCCGCTTTCCGAAGAGCGGCCCGAGTCCCGCGCGGAAGAGGAGGATCGGCAGCCGTGCGGCGGTGCGCCGCCGGCCGGCGGGCAGTTGGGGCCGGCGGGGCCGGCGGGACGCGTTGTCCGTGCGTGCCATTGCCACTCTCCGGTTTCGGGGTCCAGGGGTCTCGCGGGCGACCGGTACGGGGCCGGTACCCGGGCAGGGGGCGGGCCCGGGCGGGAACCGCCTCCCACGTCCACCTTTGCACAGGGAAAAGGTGGACGGGCAGTGGCCGCCGCCCCTTTTCGCGCCAGTCCGGACGCCTCTGTTCCGATCAGAGGGATGAGCAGGCACTTCGGCACGGTAGAAAGGACACATGCCGGAGCGTGAGATGCCCGTCGGGGGCCTGGACGACGTCGACGCGGTCACCAGGGCCGTGCTGGCCGCGTCGCGACTGCTGGTGGCCGTCTCCGCGCGGTCGCTCGCCGAGGTGGAGGAGCGGGTCACGCTGCCCCAGTTCCGGATGCTGATGGTGCTCTCCACCAGGGGTGCCACCAAGCTGGTCGCGCTCGCCGAGCACCTTCAGGTCGCCCCGTCGACGGCGATGCGCATGGTCGACCGGCTGATCGCGGCCGGGCTCGCCGACCGGCAGACCAACCCCCGCAATCGGCGCGAGACCCTGCTCCGGCTCACCGACGAGGGCCGGCACACCGTCGCGAACGTCAGTGCCCGGCGCCGCGCCGAGATCGCCGCGATCGTCGAACGGCTCGCACCGAGCCAGCGGGCGGCCCTCGTCGAGGCGCTCACCGCCTTCAGCGAGGCCGGCGGCGAGCCCCTCGCCCCGGCGCCGGACGACCCGCAGGCGCATCCACTGGGCTGGGCCGTGGACGTCCCCGCGGCCGAGGACGCCTGACGCGTTCAGGGGGCACGGCGCGTCACGGGGTGGACGGCGAGGGGGCGGGCGTCGGGGAGGACGTGTTCACGTTCAGGTCGGGCCGCGGCTTGAGCACCAGCACCCGCTCCCCCGGCTGCGGAGGGGGCGGGGTGACCTTCTCCCTCGGCAGTTTCGCCGGGCCGGTCTGCTGGAAGACGACCTTGTCGTACTCGACCAGCCCGGTCTTCTCCAGCACCGTGATGTGGTCCAGGACGGTGTCGTTGGCCAGGTCGGCCAGCTGCCGCACGAGCGTGTTCTTGGTGGTGGCCCGGATCTTGGCGATCGCCGGGAAGATCTGGCCGTGGGTCACCCGCATGATGTTGACGGCCGACGAGTCGAACTCCCCGCCGCTCTTGGCCTCCACCGCCGCCACGAAGCCCTCCTGCTGCGGGGAGGCCCGGTTGGGCAGCGTGATGCCCAGTTCGGGGGCGATCTCGCGGCACATCGCGTCCAGCCCGGCGTGACCGACGACCAGGTGCTCGCCGGCCGTCCTCATCGCCTGCGACGAACCGCGCTCCATCACCGTCTCGCCCAGCGGGTACTCCCACAGCCCCGCGGCCCGGACCTTGACCACGAAGTCGCGGTCGGCCTCGGTGAGCGGCCCGGACCTGGTGCCGGCGATGACCCGGTCCTGGTCACCGTCGGCCTTGTCCAGACCGAGCACGGCGGGGAAGGCCAGCGCGGTGAGGGTCAGAGCCATCGTGCTGAACAGGACGACGACTCCGATCCTGCTGCGGGACAGGCGCATGGTGCCTCCAGGGGCGACGCGAGCGACGCGCACGCGACGCGCACCCGACTCGTACTCGTACTCGTTCGCCAGGAGGTACGGAAACCGCGGGCGGATGTATCACCGCCCGGGCACCGGACTCGTGTTCAGCCGATGTCGGCCCCGTAGACGCGCTCGACCGTCATCGTGAGCAGGACCCGGCGGTCGGACACCATCGTCATCCGGTACTCGTCCCAGTCCGGGTGTTCGCCGGCGGCGGCGCGGTAGTAGGCCACCAGCGCCTCGACCTCCGGCCCGTGCGGGTCGGTGCCCGGCCCGGTGAGGGACACGACGCCCTCGGCGGTGGCCCATGACCTGCCGTCCGGGGCGGTCACCTCCAGGGCGGCCCGCGGGTCGCGGCGCAGGTTCGCCGTCTTGGCCAGCCCTTCGCGGGTCGAGATGCGGATGACGCCGGCCTCCGGGTCGTAGGCGGGCATGACGGGGGAGAGCTGCGGGCGGCCGTCCGACTTGATCGTCGCGAGCACGCCGAGCCGGCTCTCCGCCAGCAGGGCGCGGGGGTCGAAGCGAGGTGTGGTGGTCATGGGCCGATCATCACCCCCCGCCCCGTCGGCTGTCCCGCGAACCGTCCGCCGAACGCCCCCGCCAGGTGGTTCAGGGGACCGAGGGTCCGCTCAGGTAGTTGCCGTCGTTGTCGTAGGGCCAGGCGTTGGCGACGCACCCCTTGAGCCCCTTGATCTGCTGCATCATCGCCGGGGCGGGCAGGCCGGGGCCGGGGCACGTCTCGTGGCCGTGGCCGAGGCGGTGGCCGACCTCGTGGTTGATGATCAGTGCCCGGTACTCGCCGATCGGGCCGTCGAACTGCGGCGAACCCAGCACCCAGCGCTTGAGGTTCACCACGACGTCCTTGCCGCCCGCGCAGTTCACCTCGCCCCCGGTGTCGAGGCCCCACTGGCCGCAGATCGCGTCGACGGTGCCCGGCGTGGCGATCTTCACCACGAAGTCGAACGAGCCGGAGCTCACCAGCCGGAAGGAGTTCTTCCCGTCCCGGGTCCAGCCCCGGCGGTGGGCGAGCACGTCTGATATCTCGGCCGCGGCCTCGCTCGCCCGGATGTCGATGCCCTCCTCGACCAGGACCTTGTAACGGCGTACGCGGCTCCCGGTGCCCACGGTCGTACCGTCGGCGTCGGCGGTGACGAAGGCGCCCGAGCCGGTTGCGGGGATGGCGATGGTGGAGGGAGAGGGCGAGGGGGAGGCCTTCGCCGAGGCCGACGCGGAGGGACTCGACGACCCGGACGGTGTCCCGCCGGTCGCGTCGGGACCGGCCGTGCGCCGGGTGGCGTCCAGGGCGTCGGCGACGTCGGCCACCTGGTCGTCCGTCGCCTGGGGCCGGGTGTCCCGCCAGTAGGCGACGGCGGCGCCTCCCGCGAGCAGTACGGCTGCGAAGGTCAGGCCGGCCAGGACCATGCGGGCGGATCTGCGGCGGCGCCGCCTGCGGGCGCGGGCCACTCGCCCATCGCTCTCCGAGATGTCTGTCCGGCGGGAACGGCGGGCTGTGGATCGGCCCACGACGTGCGTCCTCTCTGCTTGGTCGGCGGGGTGCGCACAGTGGAATCCAGTGTGCTGTTGTACCTGTGATCAAAGCGGAAGGACGTACGAGAACATCGGAGGACACAAGTGGGCCTTCTCACACGGGTGTTGGGGTCCGACGATGCAACCCTTCGGCGTCCCGAGAGGTCCGCGAGCCCTTTCGCCGCCGTCGTACGCGCACACGTGCGTCGGGGGTGGCCCGGGA
This sequence comes from Streptomyces sp. WG5, assembly GCF_049974565.1. NCBI lineage: Bacteria > Bacillati > Actinomycetota > Actinomycetes > Kitasatosporales > Streptomycetaceae > Streptomyces > Streptomyces sp. WG5. The sequence goes on from NZ_JBNGGC010000021.1 coordinate 137,495, forward strand.
GAACCCCGGCCACCCCCCCCCCGGCCCCGACACCGATCATGTGGTGAGTGGACCGCATCTCGAGCGATGCAACTAATCCCGCGCGATGATCTCGCGTTCGCCGCGATGCATGCTGGCTGCGTTGAGGCGGAATCCGGCGCGGCGGCGGACCAGGAATTTCGGGCGGCGGGCGCGGATCGCGTTGCGGCGACGGCGGCGCGGGGAAGGCATTCGCGGCGCCGGCTCGGTCAGTTGCGGCAGACGGAAGATGTCGCTCCACATCTGCCAGGCGGACGTGATCTCGTCGGCGTCCGAACTGGAGCCGAGCGGAATCGAGAGCGCGGGATCGCGATGAACCAGCACCAGCATTTGCGTATCGTCGATGCCGCGTACGGCGACGCCGAGGAAATCGCTGACGCGAACATTGACCGCCATCCGCATGCCGAGGACGGCACGGCGCAGCACGACATGTT
>NZ_JBNGGC010000022.1:0-136267 GCF_049974565.1 Streptomyces sp. WG5
GGGGGGGGGGGGCCCCCCCCTGCGTGGGGGGGGGGGGGGGGGGGGGGGGGGGGGGGGGGGGGTTTTTTTTGGGGGGGGGGGGGGGGGGGGGGCCGGGGGGCCCCCCCCCCCCCCCCGCCGTCCGGGAAAGGGGAGCAGGGTTCGGTCAGTAGACGGGCTTCTCCGGCTCGATCTGGTTGACCCAGCCGATCACGCCGCCGCCGACGTGGACTGCGTCCGAGAAGCCGGCGGACTTCAGGACCGCCAGGACTTCCGCACTGCGGACACCCGTCTTGCAGTTCAAGACAATCTTCTTGTCCTGCGGGAGGCTCTCGAGGGCGGAGCCCATGAGGAACTCGTTCTTCGGGATCAGCCGGGCGCCCGGGATGGAGACGATCTCGAACTCGTTCGGCTCGCGGACGTCGATGAGTTCGATGCTCTCGCCGTCGTCGATCCACTCCTTGAGCTGCTTGGGAGTGATCGTGGAGCCGGCGGCCGCCGCCTGGGCCTCCTCGGACACGACGCCGCAGAAGGCCTCGTAGTCGATGAGCTCGGTGACGGTCGGGTTCTCACCGCAGACCGCGCAGTCGGGGTCCTTACGGACCTTGACCTGGCGGTACTGCATCTCCAGGGCGTCGTAGATCATCAGGCGGCCGACGAGGGGTTCGCCGATGCCCGCGAGCAGCTTGATGGCCTCGTTGGTCTGGATGGAGCCGATGGACGCACACAGCACGCCCAGGACGCCGCCCTCGGCGCAGGAGGGGACCATGCCGGGGGGCGGGGGCTCCGGGTAGAGGCAGCGGTAGCAGGGACCGTGCTCGGACCAGAAGACGGAGGCCTGGCCGTCGAAACGGTAGATGGAACCCCAGACGTAGGGCTTGTTCAGCAGCACGCAGGCGTCGTTGACCAGGTAGCGGGTCGCGAAGTTGTCCGTACCGTCGACAATCAGGTCGTACTGGCTGAAGATGTCCATCACATTGTCGGCCTCGAGCCGCTCCTGGTGAAGGACCACGTCCACGTACGGGTTGATGCCCTTGATGGTGTCGCGGGCGGACTCGGCCTTGGAGCGGCCGATGTCGGACTGGCTGTGGATGACCTGCCGCTGCAGGTTCGACTCGTCGACCTCGTCGAACTCCACGATGCCGAGCGTGCCTACACCGGCTGCCGCCATGTACATCAGGGCCGGCGAGCCGAGACCGCCCGCGCCCACGGCGAGCACCTTCGCGTTCTTCAGCCGCTTCTGCCCGTCCATCCCCACGTCGGGGATGATCAGGTGGCGGGAGTACCTGCGGACCTCGTCTACGGTGAGCTCGGGGGCCGGCTCGACCAGGGGTGGCAGCGACACGGGGACTCCGTTGGTCGGTCAGTAATTACGGTTGTTCTCCTCGTAACACTGCCACGGCCTTTTTCATTCCGAGACACCCGTCCCGACTCGCGAGACGATTTCGTCCCAGTAGCCGGGCATGGTCTCCCAGGGGTCCACTCGGCCTCCTCGGTCCGTGCGGTCGGTGAGCCAGATCGTCCCGGCACCCTGCCAGCGGGCGATGCGCAGCGCCTCCTCGAGATGCCCGCGGGGCACGCCGTGCACGAGGTGGCAGAACCGCTCGGGCGGATAGCCGGCGCTCCACTCGGCCGCCTGGGACCAGCGGTAGTCGCTCCAGGCGCCCGAGAAGGTGACGAGCTGGTCGGCGTCCTCGGCATAGCCGGGGTGGGGGTGGGTGCCGTGGCCGAGGACGACGTGGGCGTCGTCACGCATCCCTCGGACGGTGGTGACGGTGCGGCGGACTCCGGGAAGCTCTGCCCGGTCGGACGGGCAGCGGTCGAGGAGGAAGCCGTCGACCCGGTACCAGTCGAGGTACCGGTGCGCGTCGGAGACCAGTGCGCCGAAGCTCCGTGCCCCGTACCCGAGGTCGAGGTGGCCGAGGACGCGAACGCCCGCGTTGCGCAGGCGGCCGCTTGCTTCCAGGCAACTCGGGTCGGGCTGGGCGCCGGGGCCGTCGGTGACGTTGAGGACGACCCAGTGCAGGGGTGCGCCCGGGCTGGCGAGGTCGGCCCACTCGCCGGGCGCGACGAGGGGGTGGGCCAGACCGGGGACGCCGAGGCCGGTGCGGACACCGGTGCTCACGGTGCCCGCTTCGACGCCGGTCAGATACGGCATGCGGCCTCCATCCAGATATCGGCGAGAGACTCTTCGAGGGCGATCCGGGGTCGCCACCCGAGACGGTCGCGGGCGGTGCGCACATCGGCCTGCTGCCAGCTGCCGCAGCCGTCCGGGTAGGGGTGGACGGCGGGGGCCGGGTGCTCGGTGTCGCCGCGGTGCCCGAGGGGTTCCGGGCGGTGCAGGCCGAGGCCGTCGGTGCGGTGGTGACCAAGGGTTTCGACGCGGTGGCCGACGGATTCGGTGCGGGGGTGCCCGATGACGGGCCGCAGCGCGCCGGGCGGTCCGTCGAGTTCGTGCAGGGCGCCGCCGTAGCCGGCCACGCGGGCGAGGGTGGCGGCAGCGTCACGCAGGCGGACGGCACGGCCGGAGCCGATGTTGATGACACCCTGCGCCGCGGAGAGCGAGGCGGCGTGGACGGCGCGGGCGACATCGCGGACGTCGATGAAGTCGCGCTGGGCGCCGAGGCCGCCGAGCCGGAGTTCGCCGTCGCCGGACTGCATCGCGCGGCGCATGGCCTCGGCGAGGCGGCCCAGGGGGGAGCCGGCAGGGGTGCCGGGGCCTGCGGGCGAGAAGACGCGGAGGACGACGGCGTCCAGGCCGGAGCCGAGGACCAGTTCGGTGGCGGCGAGTTTGCTGACACCGTAGGGGCCGCCTGGGCGGGGCACGGCGTCCTCCGCGGTGGAGGAGCCGGGCTGGCTGGGGCCGTATTCCGCGCTGCAGCCGACCTGCACCAGTCGGGCGCCGCAGCCGCTGCGGCGCAGGGCCTCGCAGATGGTGGCGACGGCGATGGTGTTGTGCCGGGTGAGTTCGCGGGCGCCGCCCCGGGTGGCCCCGGCGCAGTTGACGACGACGCCGGGGTGGACCGCGTCGAGGAAGCGGGTGAGGGCGCCAGGGCTGCCGGTGGCGAGGTCGAAGCGGACGTCGGCGTCGTCGCCGCGGCCGAGAGCGGTGAGCTGGACGGCCGGGTCGGCGAGCAGACGGTCGGCGACGAAGCGGCCGATGTAGCCGTTGGCTCCGATCAACAGGACTCTCATCGGGCGGCTCCCGGTGCCGAGGCGTCGGGTCGGGAGGTGGTCATCTGGGGGCTCCTTCAGAGGGTGACGGGGACGTGTGGGGGCTGTCCGGGGGTGAGGTCATCGCGGCTGCTCCGTCGATGCGTGGGCCGAGGCCCTGGTCAGGCGGCGAGTGGCGTGGACCAGGAGGGCCAGGGCGCCGGTGCCGCAGGCCATCGTCGGAACGCCGGCCGGGCCGCAGGCGGCGACCACGGCCTCCACGGGGGCGGCCAGGAGACCGCAGCCGGGGAGACGGCCGGCGAAGAGCGTGGCCAGGGCGGCCGCCTGAGCGGTGGCCGCCGCGGACAGGACGAGAGTGGGGGCGTGGGTGCAGCCGTGCACGGCGAGCAGGCGGGCCAGCAGGAGCAGGGCGCCCAGGGTGACTGTCCGGGCGTAGGCGGCGGGCTCTTCGAGGACCGCGCCGGTCAGCGCGACCAGGGCTGCCAAGGCTCCCGTGAACAGGGCGAACACACCGAGCAAGAGGGGGCGTACGGAGGCTGAGAAGTCGGCCAGACCGCGGCTGTCCGACAGTTTGCGGCGGGCGCGCACGGCGAAGAGGTGAGCACTCGCGGCTGCGGGCGCGCAAGCCAGGGTGAGGGCCAGTACCGGGGCGACGGTGACGGGCCACGGACCGTCGGTGGTGCCGTCGGGCAGCCCGTCCGGACCGCCGGCCAGCGCGGCGGCGAGCAGTCCGTCACCGAGGAGGGCGTAGCCCACGAGCCAGCAGGTCCAGGTCCAGGTGCCGGTGGTGCGCGTCGCGGCACTCAGCGGCCCCCGGCGCAGCGCCGCGCGCAGGGCCAGGGAGACCGCGAGGGTGCCGGCGACGGCCGCGATCAGACGCGGTCGGCCGTCGGTGAGGCGCAGGCCGGCCACGGCGGCGACGCACAGCGCGCCGGGCAGCAGGACAAGCACGATCCAGGTGGCGCGCACCCGGGGGGCCGACAGGTCCGTAGGGCGCGGGGGCGTGTCTCCGTCATGGGGGACACGGGCGTACATCTCCTCCGCCAGGGAGAAGACGTCCCGGTGGCGGAAGCGTGCGGCGGTCCGGTCGGTGATGCCGTGCGCCTCCAGGCCTGCCGCGATCTCCAGCGGGTCCACTGCGCGTTCGCAGAGGTCGTGGTGCTGGTACAGCAGGGCCTTCACCGGGTCCGCGGTGGCGCGCCGAGCAGCGGACGGCGGCTGCTCGCCGACGGCTGCCACCGCGCCGTACTCGGCCGCTCCGCCGCGGTCCGCCGCTCTTCCGTCGGTGGCTGCGCGCGGGCGCGCGGCCCTCCCCGGGCAGCGGTCCTCGCCCGACCCCGGACAGCGGTCCTGGCCCGACCCCGGACAGCGGTTCTCGCCCGTTCCCCCGCCACCGCTCGGCCGGCGGCGTACGTCCGGCTCCCCGCCCTCGTCCGGCCGTCCACTCTCCCCAGGCTGTCCGCTCTCTCCCGGCTGTCCGCTCTCCCCCGGCCGCCGACTCTCGGCTGCGCGCTGGTCGTCGCCCGCGCACCACCCCGCGTCCGGCCCTGGCCCGTCCCGGTTCTCGAGCGGCCACGGGCCCTCACCCGACCGCCGGTCTTCCGCCGACCGCCGGTCGGCAGGCGCTGCCGGGCCAGGCGTCCCGGCGGTCAGGAATTCCTGCGGGTGTTCGGCCCAGGCGCCCGGGCTGGGCGGGGTCTGGGGGCGGTCCAGTTCGCCGAGGCCGCTCATCGGCCCCCCTCGGTCGCGGTGGCCGGGGTCGTGGTCCGGACGGGGGCGTCCGTCGCCCAGCCGGGGCCGCCGCCTCCGGACACGACGCGAGTCGTGGGTGCGGCCCGGCGGCCGAGGACGTGCGCCTCGGCAGGAACGGCGAACGGCAGCGGCTCGCGGGTGTCGCCGAGGACGACGCGGCGTACGGGCGCCCTGGAAAGGATCTCCAGGTAAATGCCGTGAAATGCCGCGACGTTCTGCTCGACGGTGAACAGCTCCAGTGCGCGGGCGCGCGCGGCAGCACCCAGGCGCTCACGGCGCTCGGGGTCACGCAGCAGGGCGACACACGCCCCGGCGAGCGCCCGGGGATTACGCGGCGGCACGACGAGTCCGGTGCCGCCGACGGCTTCCACCACCGCGCCGACGTCCGTGGACACCGTCGCGCGCCCGCAGAGCATGGCCTCGACCAGGCCGGTCGGAAACCCTTCGACGACGCTGGAGAGGACCACCAGGGCGGCGCCCGCGGCGTAGGCGTCGACGCGGGTCGGCAGTTCCGGTCCGCCGGTCTCCTCGAACGACACCGGGTTGCGGCCGACGGCGTACGGACCGTCGGCCTCGTCGGGGAAGAGCTGCGCGGCCAGGCCCTTGCAGTGGGCGAGGTAGGCCGCGCCCTCGGGGCCGTCGGGGGCACCGATGATCCTGAGGCGGGCTCTCGGCTCCTCCTCGCGGATCTCCGCGAAGGCGTGCAGCAGCGAGACCAGGTCCTTGGCGGGCTCGACGCGGCCGACCCAGACGAGGGTGTGCGGGTCGGCGCGGTCCGGCGACTCTCCCACCTCGGCGTAGGGGGCCGCGTCCATGCCCGGGTGGACCGTGCGGAGCTTGGCGCGGTCGGCCCCGCAGCGCTCCTGCCAGCGGCGGGCGTGCGTGTTGCCGGGCGTGATCACCGCCGCGTGCCGGTAGGTCTCGGCGGCCAGTCGGCTGTGGAAGGCGGCCAGCAGGGACCGTGTCGCGGGTGGCGAGTCGGGGTCGGTGAGGTAGTGCGTCCGCAGCCGCACCCCGTACTCGGTCACCAGCAGGGGCACGTCGCGGAAGTGCCGGGCGAGCAGGCCGGGCAGCGCAGCCGTGCCACCGGAGGCGGCGTGGCACAGGTCGACCGCACCGAGGCCGTCGTCCTCGTACCAGTCGAGCGACAGGGGGCGCAGAAGGCGTTCGAGGCGCGCGGCGACGGCGAGCAGATCGGGGACGCGAGCCTCCCGGGCCGGGCGGTGGGCGCCGGGCGCGCGACAGGCGCGTTCCAGGGCGCGTACGGCGGTCTCCGAGCGGAGCGCGCCGGACAGCCCGCCCTCGTCGCGGGCAAGTTCGGCGAGCCCGTACAGTGCGCTGGCGAAACGGTCCGCCTCAAGGGCCGACGCCTCCTGCGAGGCCCCGGACGAGTCGTTGAGGGTGCCCGTGCAGAGGACGGCGGCCAGTTCCCCGTAGCACTCGGCGAAGCGCCGGCGAGCGCGCCGTCCGTGCACGGCACCGCCGTCCACGGCGTCCCACAGCGACGCGGTGCGGACCCGGCTGACCTGCGGCGGCAGCGGCACCCACCCGTCAGCCTCCTGGCGCTCGCTGTCACTGAGCGCGTAGACGTCGAACTCGTGCTGCTCGAGACCGCGCACCAGCCGGTCGCACCAGAGCCCGCCCGCACCGTTCACATACGGGTAGCCACCCTCCGTAAGCAGTCCGATGCGCACGCGCGCACCCCCGATCTCCCGTCTGGGGAGCCGTCGTTGGCCCGGCGGCTCGCAGCGGGACGAACGTATGCGGACAAGGCGGTGGCGTGATGGACGGTTGTCCATCACGCCACCAAAAGGGGTGAACGGTCGTAACTTTCCGCCCTGGAGCGCGTTCCGTCGCGCTAAGGGATGGATCTGTCACCCTGAGCGACGAGAACGGCCGGGCCTCGCGGTCAACTGTTGGGGTACGCCCAGGGGTTGGGGCGGCAGTCGATTCCGTCGTGGTCGATGAACTTGGTCTGCTGCTGCATGACCGGGGCGAGTTCACCGTCCTTGTCGCAGGTGACGTGGTTGAAGCCGATGCGGTGGCCGATCTCGTGGTTGATCAGCATCTGCCGGTATCCGTGGAGGTCGTCCCCGTACGGTTCCGCGCCCTGCGCCCACCGGTAGGCGTTGATCATCACGCGCTCGGTGGCGGCCGAGTCGCAGGACACGTTGTCCTGGGTGGTGTCCAGGCCGGACTTGGCGCACCAGACCGCGGTGGTGCCGGGGCTGGCCAGCGTGATGACGAAGTCGGGCTGCCCGGAGTGGATGCGCTCGAAGGTGCGGGCGCCGTTGTGGGCCCAGCTCCGGTCGTCGTTGAGCGTCTTCTGCACCGCATCGGCGAAGAGCTGCCCGTCGAGTCCGAGCCCTTGTTCCACGTCCACGCGGTAGGTGTACTTCTGCCCCGTCCCCGGCCCCTTGGCGATGCCCGGGACCGCGTCGAACTTCCCCGAACCCTCGAGCGTGGCGCTGAGCGGGTACTTCTTTCCCATCTTCTGCTCGTACGTCAGCGGCGCCGCGGACTCGGTTTTCGAGGGCGTCGGCCGTCCGTCCGCGCGCGACGCGGAGTCGTGGACGCCGCGGGCCTGGTCGGCGGCGGACTGCGACTGCACGTCCTCGCCGTCCGCCCCGTCGGCGACCTGCCCGGCCACGACGACCGCCAGCACGGTGGTGACGGCGGCCGCGGCGATGCCGGTGAAGGTCCTGCCCTTGCCGCCCTTGACCGGCGCGGGTCGGCCGGCGGGCGGCGCGTCGTCGGAATCGGTGCCGGTGGCGGTGGCGGCGCCTCCGGCACCGCCGCCCGCGATACCGCCGACCCCGTCGGCGGCGCTCCAGTCGGTGACGGAGGCGTACGGGTCGGCGGGGCGATCGGCGACGGGGTTGCGGCGCGGGGGACGACGGGCGGCGAAGACGTCGCCGTCCTCGCCGAAGGCATCCAGGTACTCCTGCCGCGGTTCTCCCGCCGCCGCCTGCCGTTGCCGCGGGAAGGAGGGGCCGGGAGGCGCGGACCGACCGGGGGGCCCGGATTGCACGGGCCGCGACGGATACGAGGAGGCCGCGGGGGGCGCGGGCCGCGCGGGGCCGGCTGCAGACGGCCCGCCGGGAATGCCGTGCCCGGCACCGGTCCGCCCGCTCAGCTCGCCCCAGCCACCGCCGGGTTCACGCTGCTCGGGATGGCCACCACGGGCCCGCGGCGCACCGTGCGCCGGGGTTCCGTCGGGGAACACCGGGCCGCCCCGTTCCGGCGTACCGCCCGCCACCCGCGGAGACCCTTGTGCAGGCGTACCGCCCGCGACCCGCGGATATCCCTGCGCCGGCGTACCGTCCGCAGCCCGCGGGAAGCCACCGGCCGGGGTGCCGTCCGCAGCCGTCGCGAAACCATGGGCCGACATCCCGCCCGCATGCCGTGGGCCAGGGGTCGGGCCTGGGTTCGGGCCCGGGCCCGCATGTCCCTGCGGGCCGCCGGACGGGACCCCGCCTCGGGTTCCGTCCGCCCTGCCCGGCTCCCCGTCCGTTGCCCCACGGGGGGCCGTGCCGGGCGTTCCGTTCGCCTGCGGTGCCTGTTCCTCCGCCGGGGGACCGGGGGCCCGGCGGCGGCCCAACGGGCCGGGGCGGGCCTCCCGCGCCGCGGCGGTGTCCGCGGCGTCGGCCTTGGGGGCGGGTCCGCGGCGGCTGTGGCGTCCCACGTCGCGCCTCAGCCTCCTGTGGTCTGGTTGGCGGGCTCGTCGTCGACGGCCTCTTCGGTCCTCTCGCCGACCATCGGTTCCCCGGTGTCCGCGAGGAGTTCGCGGAACGCCGTGGCCACGGTCTCCGGATATTCCATCATCGCCACGTGTCCCGCGTCCGGCAGGGTCAGCAGCCGGGAGTCACGGAAGGCGCGGGCAGCCCGCTGGGCCATGCGGTAGCCGACGAGTTGGTCCCGTCCACCGTAGACCAGCAGCGTCGGTGCGAGAACCCGTTCGGCCTGTCGCCACAGCCCGTGCTGGCCGCCCAGCGTGTAGGCGTTGACGATTCCGCGCGCGGAGCGGGCCATCGCGTCCCAGAAGTACGGCAGTCGCATCCGCCGTTCCATCTCCTCCACGGCGTTGCGGAAGCCTTCCGGTGTCACTCTCCCCGGGTCGCCGTAGCAGAGCGCCGTCACTCCCCGGACCCGCTGCTCCGCGGTCCACTCCCGGGTGAGCCGGGTGAACAGCGACACCACCCCCGGCAGTGCCAGCAGCCCCGTCGGCACGGCGCTGCGCTGCACGCGGATCTCCGGCAGCGCGGGCGACACGAGGGTCAGCGTCCGCACCAGGTCGGGCCGCACCGCGGCCACGCGGGTGACGACGGCGCCGCCGAGCGAGTTGCCGAAGAGGTGGACGGGGCCGCGCCCGGCCGCGTCGAGGTGGCGGATGACCGCGCGCGCGTGACCCGTGATCGAGTAGTCGCCGTCGTCCGGTGGCGGGGAGTCCCCGAAGCCCGGCAGGTCGATGGCCTCGCCGGCGACCACGCCCTCCAGCAGCGGCATCAGCGCCGACCAGTTCTGCGAGGAACCACCGAGGCCGTGGACGTAGAGCGCGGGCGGCAGTCCCTCGCGCGCGGGAGGCCTCGAGCGCACCGTCAGGGTGATGCCGGGCAGCTGCACCGACCTGAGCCGCTCACCGGCCGCGACCTTGACTGCTGCGACCTTCGGCAGCACGTTGGCGGGCGGCACGGTCGGCGGCTGGGTCGAAGGCATGCGGCAATGTTACGAGACGATCACACGGTGGCTCATGTGTTCGCCGTCACAGGCGCGGGTGCGGCGGCGCGACAGCCGGTACGGATGCCGACGACACCGGCGGCCCCATGGGGCCGCCGCGAAGGGGACGGCCCCATGGGGGACGACGACGGCAGACGACTCACGGAAGAACCCTCGGGAGACGGCCCACAGCGAAGCCCACGGCGTCAGCCCGCGGCATGGGGGCAGGAGCCGACGACGCATGGCGTCCGGATCGGGTGTCTCCTAGGCTCGTGGAGTGGGCACCCGCGTGTGGCCCCTGCACCTTCAGGGACGTCCGTAGGAAGGGAGCCCAGCATGACCGTCGACCCGACCGACCCCGAGACCTTCGACGACGAGGCACAGGAACCGGAGGAATTCGACGTCGAGGCACCCGACGCCGACGCGGCCGAGCAGCAGGCCGACATCGCCCCGGAGCGCGACGACCCGCTGACCGGCGTCGAACCGGACCGCGCCAACGAGGCCGACCTGGTGGAACAGGCCCGGGTCGTCTCCCACGACGAGGACGACTACCGCTGAGACGCGGCGCCGCGGGGCGCCGGAGAGGCCCGCCGAGCAGAAGGAGGCCATCTCTGCCCGGACTGAACCCTTTTGAAACCTGTTGTGCTGCTTTCGTCACCGTCCGGTCCGTGAAATTCTGCGCTCGCAGCGCACACACCACGGTTACCGAAAAGTACGATGGCGACGCGGCGCACACCGCACGAGGACGACTATGGGAGGCGGCGTGACAGCCATCGAGCAGACAGAGGCGGTACGCCCGCGGGGCACACGCCTTCCCCGCCGAGCCCGACGCAACCAGCTGCTGGGCGCCGCACAGGAAGTGTTCGTGGCTCAGGGTTACCACGCGGCCGCGATGGACGACATCGCCGAACGCGCCGGCGTCAGCAAGCCGGTGCTCTACCAGCACTTCCCGGGCAAGCTCGACCTCTACCTCGCCCTGCTGGACCAGCACTGCGAGGCCCTGATCCAGTCCGTGCGGATCGCGCTCGCGTCGACCACCGACAACAAGCAGCGGGTGCGGGCGACGATGGACGCCTACTTCGCGTACGTCGAGGACGACGGCGGCGCCTTCCGCCTGGTCTTCGAGTCGGACCTGACCAACGAGCCCGCCGTGCGCGAGCGCGTCGACAAGGTCACGAACGAGTGCGCCGAGGCGATCTGCGACGTCATCGCCGAGGACACCGGCCTCTCGCGCGCCGAGTCGATGCTGCTGGCCTCCGGTCTGGGCGGTCTCGCCCAGGTGGTGGCCCGCTCCTGGCTGCACAGCGACCGCAGCGTGCCCCGCGACCAGGCTGTCCAGCTGCTGACCTCACTGGCCTGGCGGGGCATCGCCGGCTTCCCGCTGCACGGCAGCGAGCAGCACTGACCGGCACGGTGCGCCGGGCGGCCGCGGGCGTGCGACGGCCTGTTCCCGCCGGCTGTTCGCTCCTGGCGTTCTCCGTCGCAGCGTGTACGTCCCCTCACCGGGCTAATGTGTGCTGCGTACGGCGCGGAAGATCGCGCATTTCACTGACCGTCGGAGGGACATAGCCGTGGAGGTCAAGATCGGCGTGCAGCACGCGCCCCGCGAGATCGTTCTGGAGAGCGGTCAGAGTGCCGAGGAGGTCGAGCGGGTGGTGGCCGATGCACTGGCCGGCAAGTCGGCGCTGCTGAGCCTGGTGGACGAACACGGTCGCAAGGTCCTGGTGCCGGCCGACCGTCTCGCCTACGTCGAGATCGGCGAGCCCGCGCCGCGCAAGGTGGGCTTCGGCGCGCTGTAGCCGGCGGAAGCAGGGCGACGGACGAAGAACGGGAGGGGCCCGGCGGTGACCAGCCGCCGGGCCCCTCCCGTCGTGCGAGTTCTTCCCGTTTCACACACGGAGCACAGTTCACCCACAGAGGGAGGGTTGCATTCCGCAGGTCAGGGGTAAGACGGCTGTGACCGTTCCGGGCAGGCCGGCCATGTGGGAGGGACCCCCGACATGCTCTTGGAAGCGCTCAGCGCCGCGATCCTCGGCCTGGCCCTGGCGTGGGCCGCCGCCCGCCGTCTGCCACACCGTCTGCCGGACCGTGTCCTGGTCCTGCCGACGGGGATCGCCGGGGCACTGTTCGGTGCGTTCGTCACCCACACCGCGCTGGGCGCCGGCGGTCTGCTGCTGGTCCTCCTGGGCTCGGCGGCCCTCTCCGCGGCCTCCCTGTCGCTGCTGCTGCGGCCCGCGGGAAGACTCCGCGGCCGATCGGCGACCGCCAGAGCGGTCGCCGCGGCCGGTGGGGTCCACGCCGGAAGTGAGCGCCCGACGGGACCCGCGCCGGGTGCCCGGCAGCGCTCAGGCCGCCAGACCCAGCGCCGCCATCCGCTTGGTGTGCGCCTCGGTGATCCGGGAGAACATCCTGCCCACCTCGGCGAGGTCGAAGCCGTCCGCGACACCGCCCACCAGCATCGTCGACAGTGCGTCCCGGTCGGCGACCACCCGCTGGGACTGCGAGAGGGCCTCCCCCATCAGCCGCCGCGCCCACAGCGCGAGCCGCCCGCCCACACGCGGGTCCGCGTCGATCGCCGCACGCACCTTCTCCACGGCGAAACCGGCGTGCCCCGTGTCGTCGAGCACGGCCAGCACCAGCTCGCGGGTGTCGGAGTCGAGGCGGGCCGCGACCTCGCGGTAGAAGTCGCTGGCGATGGAGTCACCGACGTACGCCTTGACGAGCCCCTCCAGCCAGTCGGAGGGATCCGTCTGCTTGTGGAAGCCGTCGTAGGCGGCCACGAACGGCTCCATCGCCGCCGTCGGCTCCTCGCCGATCTCGGCGAGCCGGTCGCGGAGCCGCTCGAAGTGGTGGAACTCCGCCGACGCCATCTTCGCCAGCTCCGCCTTGTCCGCGAGCGTGGGCGCCAGCTTGGCGTCCTCCGCGAGCCGCTCGAACGCCGCCAGCTCTCCGTATGCGAGCGCACCGAGCAGGTCCACGACCGCGGCGCGGTACTGGGGGTCGGCGGCTGCCGTCGCCCAGTCCAGGGCGGCGACTCCGGTGGCTCCCGTGGTTTCGGTGGCTGCGGAGGTTTCAGTGGTTCCGGAGATTCCGGTGGCTTCGGTGGTTTCGGCGGGGGCGTCTGCGGCGTTGCCAGGCTTGTCCGAGCTCGTCATGCAGCGCACAATAGCCCGCCTGTCGTCTGCCGGAAGGCCCCCCGTCGGCGCAGGTCGGCCCCCGGTCCGCCCCGGCCGATCAGTGTGACGACAACTACGCGACCAAATCGGCCATCGCCTGTGCGCGAATCCGGGGTATGGTGGTAAAGCGCCTGCCGAGTATGTGACGTACGGGTACGTGACATCGTCGTCGGGCCGCACGCATGAGGATGCCCGGTCGGTGGCCCGATCGGCTCCGACCCGACAGCCCTCCCTGCCGTCCGCCACACTGCGTACGGAATCCGGAGGGGGACCCTCAGTGGTACGAGCGCTGGAGCGTCGACAGAGGTCCCGTGTCCTACGGCTCACCCGTAAGGCAGCCGACGTCCCCGACACGGTCCGGCACGACCCGCGCGCTCGCCTCGCACCACGTACACAGAAGAGGCAGCACCCTGACTACGACGTTCCGATCCCTCGGGATCCTCCCCGAGACCGCCGAAGCCCTCGAGGCCGTCGGCATCATCACTCCCTTCCCCATCCAGGAGATGACGCTCCCCGTGGCCCTTTCGGGCACGGACGTCATCGGCCAGGCCAAGACCGGCACCGGCAAGACGCTGGGCTTCGGCCTCCCGCTCCTCGAGCGCGTGACCGTCCCCGCCGACGTCGAGGCGGGCCGCGCCGCCCCCGAGGCCCTGACCGACGCCCCGCAGGCCCTGGTCGTCGTCCCGACGCGCGAGCTGTGCCAGCAGGTCACCAACGACCTCCTGACCGCCGGCAAGGTCCGCAACGTGCGCGTCCTGGCGATCTACGGCGGCCGGGCCTACGAACCGCAGGTCGAGGCCCTGAAGAAGGGTGTCGACGTGATCGTCGGCACTCCGGGCCGCCTGCTGGACCTGGCGGGCCAGAAGAAGCTGAGCCTGAAGCACGTCAAGTGCCTGGTCCTCGACGAGGCCGACGAGATGCTCGACCTGGGCTTCCTGCCCGACGTCGAAAAGATCATCAACATGCTCCCGGCCCGGCGCCAGACCATGCTGTTCTCGGCCACCATGCCGGGCGCGGTCATCGGACTTGCCCGCCGCTACATGTCGCAGCCCACGCACATCCGCGCCACCTCGCCGGACGGTGAGGGCGCGACGGTCGCGAACACGAAGCAGTTCATCTACCGCGCGCACAACATGGACAAGCCCGAGATGGTGGCGCGCATACTGCAGGCCGACGGCCGGGGACTGGCCATGGTCTTCTGCCGCACCAAGCGCACGGCGGCCGACCTGGCCGACCAGCTCAAGCAGCGCGGCTTCGCCTCCGGCGCGGTCCACGGCGACCTCGGCCAGGGCGCCCGCGAGCAGGCCCTGCGCGCCTTCCGCAACGGCAAGGTGGACGTGCTCGTCTGCACCGATGTCGCCGCCCGCGGCATCGACGTCGAAGGCGTGACGCACGTCATCAACTACCAGTCTCCGGAAGAGGAGAAGACGTACCTGCACCGCATCGGCCGGACCGGCCGCGCGGGCGCGAAGGGTACGGCGATCACGCTGGTCGACTGGGACGACATCCCGCGCTGGCAGCTGATCAACAAGGCGCTGGACCTGGGCTTCAGCGACCCGCCGGAGACGTACTCCACCTCCCCGCACCTGTACACCGACCTCGGCATCGCCGAGGGCACCAAGGGTGTCCTGCCTCGCTCGGAGCGCACCCGCGCCGGGCTCGAGGCGGAGGAGCTGGAGGACCTGGGCGAGCCGGGTGGCCGCGCGCGCGGCGACCGTGGTGGCCGGGGTGGTCGCGGTGGCCGGGACGAGTCCCGTTCCGCCGAGCGCGAGCGTTCGTCCCGTACGACGCCGCGTCGTCGCCGCCGGATGCGCGGTGGGGCACCGGTGGACGCGGCCACCTCCGCGACCGCCGCACCCGAGGCCGTGGCCGGCCCTGCGGACAGCGCGGCCGACGCGGACACGGACGCCGCCACGGCTCCCCGCACGCTGCGCCGCCGACGCCGCACGCGCAGTGGAGAGCCGTCGCGCCGGCCGGTGACGGCCACGGCGACCGACGCCCCCTCGGCGGGGACGGACGCCACGCTCGCGGCCTCCGAGATCGCCGAGGCGCCCGCGCAGTCGCGTCGCCGCCGCACCCGCAAGTCGGCCGAGGCGCCGGCCGCGCCGCTGGAAGCCACACCGGTGGTCGAGCCGACGGTGGACGTGCCGGCGGTCGTCGAACCCGCGGTCGTCGAGGCCCCGGCGGCCGAGGCTCCCGTGGAGAAGCCGCGCCGCCGCACCCGCAAGGCCGCGACCACGACCACGCCCGCCGAGACGGCGGTCGACACGGCCGAGGGAGTGACCGAGCCCGCCTCCGAACCCACGGAGACGAAGCCCCGCCGCACCCGCAAGAAGGCCGCGACGGCGTCGACCGCGACGGACGCCGCGGACCTTACGGAGACCGCGGAGGCCAAACCGCGCCGCACCCGCAAGGCCGCAGCCGTCGAGCCCGCACAGGCCGACGAGGCCCCGGAGGCCGCCGAGGCCAAGCCGCGCCGCACCCGCAAGACGGCCGCCACCAAGACCGCCGCAGCCAAGGCCGAGACCGCCGTCGACACGGCCGAGGCCACGGAGGCCACGCCGCGCCGCCGCACCCGCAAGGCCGCCGAGCCCGTCGAAGCCACCGAGGCCACCGCCGGCATCCCGGCCCAGGCCTCGCAGGAGCCGGAGGCCGCACCGCGGCGCCGGACCCGTAAGGCAGCCGCTGCCGTCGAGGCACCCGCCGAGGCCGCCGGCACGGCCGAGGCGAAGCCGAAGGCGCGCCGCACCCGCAAGACGGCCGCGGCCGCCACGCAGCCCGCGGAGGCCGGCGAAAGCTGATCACGCCGCTCACCCGGCCGTCGGCCCGGTCCCGCCACCACGCGGGCCCGGGCCGTCGGCGTTCCCACATCCGTCCCCGGCCCGTCCCCCGCCCAGCCGGTGCCTCCGGCCCGCCCGCCTCGCCTCCTCCCCCCGACCCGACCACCAGGAGGCCCAGTGCCGGGGTGCTGGAGCAGGAAACTCGGAGCGGCGGGGGCGGGGCGAGCGACGCCCGGCAGCCGGCCGCCCTCTCCGTCACCCGTGTCGCCCGATAACCTCTGCCCGTGAGCAGTAACGCCACCTTCACCCTGCCCTCCGGCGCCCGCGCATACCGGCTGCGTACCGCGCGTGGTGAGTTCGCCGTCGTCGACTCGCCCGTGGCCGGGGGGATCGAGGCGAAGGGGACGGTGCTGATGCTGCCCGGGTTCACGGGGAGCAAGGAGGACTTCACACAGCTCCACGAACCGCTCGGGGCGCGTGGGTACCGTACGGTCGCCGTCGACGGGCGGGGGCAGTACGAGTCCGACGGACCCGAGCACGACGAAGCCGGATACGCGCAGACCGAGCTGGCCCGGGACGTGCTCGCGCAGGTGGCCGCCCTCGGGACCACCCGGGTGCATCTCGTCGGGCACTCCCTCGGCGGTCAGATCGCACGTGCCGCCGTCCTGCTCGACCACGCCCCCTTCGCCTCCCTCACGCTGATGTCCTCGGGCCCGGCGCGGATCTCCGTCTCCCAGCAGCAGCGGGTGAAGCTCCTTCGGGACGCGCTCGACACCATGACGATGGCCGAGGTCTGGGCGGTGATCCAGACGATGGAGCCGCCCGAGGAGGTCGGCGGCCCCGCCGTCGGTCCCGGAGATCCGCAGCGGCTGCGCAGCCGCTGGCTGGGCACCAGGCCCGCTCAACTACTCGCCACGGGACGTCAGTTGTGTACCGAGCCGGACCGCGTCGCCGAGCTCGCCGCCGTGCCGCTGCCGTTCCACGTGCTGTCGGGCGCGTACGACGCCACCTGGCCCGTACCGCTCCTGGACGAGATGGCCGTACGGCTGGACGCGCGCAGGACCGTGATCGCCGGTGCCGAACACTCCCCCAACACCGACCGGCCCCTGCCCACCGCCCGCGCCCTCGCCGACTTCTGGGACGGCGTCCTCACCCGGCCGCGGACGCCGCGGACGGACCCCTAGCAGCGCCGGCACCGCACGTGGCACTGAGCCGCGCCCGGCCCTGCGAGCAGACCCTCCTGTACTCCCCGCACCGCGCCCAGCAACGTGCGCCCGGCACTCGCGCCCGGCACTGCGCCTAGTACTGCGCCCGCAGGTGCTCCCAGAAACCGTCCCGCAGCGCCCGGCGCAGGTCGGGCTGGCCGCGCAGCGAGTACTGCAGCAGCCCCTCGGCCTCCACCAGCAGGTCCTGGTCCACCGAGCCGGGGAGATAGGGATGGCCGGGGAGCAGCTCCACCAGCGATTCACGGCCTCGTGCCGCCAGCCACTTCGCCGCGATCTGCGCGCCCACGAAGCGGACGTCCTCGCGGGCCGGCCGGGCCACGCCCGCCGTGTCGAAGGCCTGGGCCGTGCGCCGGGAGACGTACGGCTTGAAGAACTCCAGGTCGAAGGTGCGCTGGCTGTCGACCTCCCAGAGCAGCGGGTCGGCCTGGTTGCGGCCCTCCGGCGCCTCGATGCCCCACAGGTGGACGCGGGCGCCGTAGCCCTGGGCGGCCTCGACCGCCGACACCAGGTCCTCGTCGCCGCCGAGCAGGGCCGCGTCGCTGATGGCGCGGTGCCGCGCGAGGGACTCCAGGTCGGAGCGGATGAGTGAGTCGACGCCCTTCTGCTGGTTGTTGGCGTTGAGGTTGCCCAGGCGGACCTTGACGTCCGGCAGCTCGGCGATGGACTGCTGCTCGGCGGTGTGGATGCGGCGCCGGGCGCCGTCGTACCAGTAGACGCGCAGCAGGCGGCTGTCCGCGAAGATGGTGCGCGCCTTGTCGATGAGCGCCTCGATCAGTCCCTCGGCGTCGAGGTCGAAGGCCCGGCGGTCCTCGGTCCCGGCCACCAGGCGTCCCGCCGCCGCGTAGAGGTACCCGGCGTCGACGAAGATCGCGTGGGTCGAGGGCGTCTTGGCCACCTCGGCGAGCATGCGCTGCAGCAGTTCGTTGGTGCGATCGATGCGGGCGTCCAGGGACGCGAGGTCGTCGTTCATCGCCTCCATTGTCCCGGCGGTCACGCTGCGAACACAACCGGTCCCGATCAGTCTTCTCCCGGTCACCTGCCACCTCGGATCATGCCGCTCACCAGTCATTAGTTAGCAGATCGAAAAATTTCCTTAGCGTAGGGAATGTTTGCAGCGGGCAACCCGTTGACTCATTACGGAAGCCCGGGCACCGACGACCCAGGAGCCACACCAGTAGTTCTCCTCAGGAGGATGACCAGATCAAGGGAGAGGCCCATGCGCTTTGAAATCATGCGACTCGACGACGTCGACGGAACCCCCGTGGACACGACCGTCGTGGACGCCGCCTCCGTGAACCGCATCGTTCAGCAGGCCGCCGCCATCGGGCAGCGCCTGTGGATCCGCCCCGCCGACACCTCGGCCATGTAGCGCGGAGACTCCGCAGACCCTCTGCGCACATGGCCAGGGCCCCGCACGGCGTTCCGTGCGGGGCCCTGGCCATGCCCGGGGTCATGTGCCCCTCACGTGCCCTGGATCACCTGGGTGACGCCGTTGATGATCTGCTGCACGGCGATCGCGGAGAGCATCATGCCGGCGAGGCGGGTCACCAGGACCACGCCGCCGTCCTTGATGACCCGGATGATCAGCAGCGAATACCGCATCACCAGCCACAGCACCACGTGGATCGCGAGGATCGCCGCCCACACCGACACCTGGGCGGTCACGCTGTCGGCCTTCTGCACGGCGAGAATGACCGACACGATCGCCCCGGGCCCGGCGAGCAGCGGCATGCCCAGCGGCACGAGGGCGACGTTGACGTCCTTGGTCTGCTTCGGCTCGTCGGTCTTGCCGGTGAGCAGGTCGAGCGCGATCAGGAGGAGCAGCAGCCCGCCCGCGATCATCAGCGCGGGCACGGACACGTGCAGGTAGCCCAGGATCTGGTGCCCCAGCAGACCGAACACCGTGATGACGCCACCGGCCACGCAGACGGCCTGGAAGGCCATCCGCTTCTGCACCTTGGCGGGCCGGCCGGAGGTCAGCGCGAGGAAGATCGGGGTGATCCCGGGGGGATCCATGATGACAAAAAGGGTCAGGAACAGAGAGCCGAAGACGGCGACGTCGAACATGGGTGAGCTACTGGCCTTGCGGGAGAGGGGAGGAAAGGTGTGGCCGGGGTGGGACTCAGACCCCGCCGGCCCCCGGCACGGGGAACGCCCCGAACGCCCGCCGCGTGATCTCCCCGTACACCTCGGGGTCCGTCGTGTACTCGCCGAGTACGCAGGTCTTCCGGGCGCCGTGGTAGTCGCTGGAGCCGGTCACCAGGAGTCCCAGCTCCTTGGCCATGCCCCGCAGCCGTGCGCGCGTCTCCGCGTCGTGGTCCATGTGGTCGACCTCGATGCCGTCGAGCCCGGCGGCGGCCAGGTCCGCGATCGCGGCCTGCGGTACCGTACGGCCTCGTTTGGCAGCAGCCGGGTGGGCGAACACGGCGACGCCGCCCGCGCCCTTGATCAGCCGGAGCGCCTCGAAGGGGTCGGTCTCGTGCTTCTCCACGAAGGCCCGGCCGCCGTCGGCCAGCCAGTCCTGGGTGAAGGCGTCGCCCACGGTCGGCACGACGCCGAGTTCGACGAGGGCGGTGGCCACGTGCGGCCGTCCCACCGAACCGTCGCCGGCGATGCGCGCGACCTGCTCCCAGGTGACGGGCACGCCCAGCGCGTTGAGCTTCGCGACCATGCCCTGGGCCCGCGGCACCCGGTCGTCCCGGACCAGCTCGCGCTCGGCGAGCAGGGCGGGCTCCTCGGGATCGAAGAGGTAGGCCAGCATGTGCATGCTGACCCCGTCGAGGCGGCAGGAGAGTTCGGCGCCGGTGACGAGGGTGAGTCCCTCGGGGAGCGCGGCGACAGCCTCGGCGTGTCCGCGCGTGGTGTCGTGGTCGGTGAGCGCGACGACGTCCAGCCCGGCCGTGGCGGCCTTGCGTACGAGCTGGGCCGGGGTGTCCGTACCGTCGGACGCGGTGGAGTGGGTGTGCAGATCGATGCGCACGACGCTGACTCCAAGCGGTGACGGGACGGAAGGGGACGCTCAAGGATAACCGGAACTCCACGCACCACTGTCACACCCGCAGCGGTCCTGCACCCCCTACGCGCACCCGACCCCGCGACACCCCCGGCCCCCTGCCCGCACCCGGCCCCCGGCGACCCGCCCCCCGCCTGCCTCGTGCCCTCAGTAGCCGGCACCCCCGCCCCGGTCCCTGCTCCCGGCCCTCAGCGCCCCGGCCCCGCGGCACTCACGGCTGGATCAGCCGCGGCGACAGCGCCCCGCACGGCACCAGGTCCACCTCGGCGCCCGCGTCCCGCAGGTCGGTCAGGACCAGTTCCTCGTACATCAGCAGGCCCGCACGCTCCGGCCACACGACGGCCCACAGCCACATCCCGAGGGCCTCCCCGGCGAAGACGGCGCGGTCGACGGGCGCGCCGGAGACGTGCCACAGGGGAGTCGGACGGCCTGCCGCCAGGACCTTCGCCTGGGGCGGCTTCTCGACGTCCATGTACGGCCCGGGGTCCGGGGCGTCGATGCCCGCGTACCGCGCCCCCAGGCCGACGCCGAGTTCCTCGGCGACCAGGATCAGCTCACCGATGCCGCCGAGGGGTCCGGGACCGGAGCAGGCCACGGCGGTCGCCCGGCCGCCACTGCGGTCGTCGCCCGCGCACGCCACACCGGTGAACAGCCACCCGACGGGCAGCGGCCACGGCATCCAGACCGGTACCTGAGTGCGGTGCACCACGACGGCGAGCGCCTCGACGCTGGGCGGGAGCACGGGCTGCACCGGATACACGGTGCCGTGCAGGTCGCACTGCCAGGAATCGGAGAAGAGGCCGGGAGCCCTGACCCGGCCACCACATTTCGGGCAACTGGGTTCGCCCCTCATAGGGCCCCACGGTCCTACCCTCACCCGCCCACGTCAAGGACGGTCACTCATCCGGACGAAACGGCCACCCGGCCGGAACCAGGTGCACTTCGCACTGTTCAGCAACACCCACGCACTGTGTGCATACGCCAACCCCCCGCCCCCTTCCCCGTCGGCGCCGGAGCAATGCGGAGGAACCGGAACCGGAGCCGCGGCACGCCGACGAGGACGGCGTCACGGCCCTCGCCGACCGACGGACGCGGACCGGACGGCGGTGAGTCCGCTCACTCCAGCGGCACGGATCCGCGGGACGGATCGCGCAGGTCCGTCCCGTGCGTCAGCCAGCGTTCCTGCAGGGCCTGCGCGCCGTGCACCCGCTTCCAGGCCGCCTCGTTCGGCGTCATCGGCAGCAGCGGCAGGAACCGTACGGGGTCCAGCGGGGCGTCCAGCTCCAGGTCCTCGACCAGGCCGCCCGGCTCGGCCACCAGCACCGAGGTGAACGGCGCACCGGGCCACAGCGCCGCGCCCACGTCCAGGGAGGCTCCGGGCGCCACGACCACGCCCTCGACCTGCGGGGACGCCGCCAGCACGGCGAGCGGACGGAGCACCTTGCCGGTGTCGGCGAGACCGGCCCGGACGGAGAGGACCAGCTCGGCCCGGGGGCCCTTGAGCGGATCGGCGAGCACGGCCGTGGGGTCCGCCATGGGCTGCGCCGCCATGCCGAGGGTGGCATAGCGGACGATGTCGCCCTCCTGGCCGCCGCCGGGGAAGCGGAGCACCTCGATGCGGTCGGTACCGAGGAAGGTGACCGCCGCGCGTGCGTCCGGCTCGCCCAGCGCGCTGCGCAACCGGGCCTCGACCAGAGGAAGTACATCAGCCATGCGGCGAGCATAGAACCCGTAGTGAAGCGGCACCTTGACACGTGGGTGACTGGTACTCTGGCCCAGCGGTTCGGGGCAGCACGCAGCGCGTCGCGATCAAGACCCCGACACCATGAAGACTCCCCTACGGGGAACCCCTCCAAACAGAGGGAATCGATCGTCCCTCACGAGGGACCGGCCGGAGGAGGTGGGGCTGGCATGGACCGAAGTCGACCGTGCAGTACCACCCGCTCTTCCGGCCGCTGATGCAGCTGCTCCGGCTTCCCGCCCCTGCCGCCTCCCATCACCCGCGCGCCTTCACGCGGAAGAGCACGTCGTCTCGTTTTGCCTGATCCGGTCCGTCGATTCATCGATTCGTCGATGCATCGATCCGTATCAGCAGCTGAAACCAGCAGCTGAAACCAGCAGCGAAGCCGGCCACCGCGACGGTGCGGTGCTCCCCGCTTTGTGGACGTGCGGAACACACGTACTCAGGACGTCCTCATTCCGGGTGGTTCCACCCGCCACCGGCGCCGTTCGCTGCCCGTCGCGAAGGAGCCTGCCATGTCGATGATCCGTGACCTGCGCGCCGCGGTCCGCCCGTCCCGCGTCTCTCTGCGCAAGGACAGCGGCGCCTACGACACCACCCGCGACCCGGCGACCGCCACCGCCGTCGTCGACTGCGCCGTCTACCGCGACGGCACCCGCGTCGAGACGGACGCCCCGCTGAGCCCGCAGACGGCGATGCGCCAGGTGCGCCGCGACGGAGGGTTCGTGTGGATCGGCCTGCACGAGCCCACCGAAGCCGAATTCGCCGGCATCGCCCGGGAGTTCGGACTGCACCCGCTGGCCGTGGAGGACGCCGTCCAGGCCCACCAGCGGCCCAAGCTGGAACGCTACGACGACTCCCTGTTCACCGTTTTCAAGACCATCCACTACGTCGACCACGACGAACTCACCGCCAACAGCGAGGTGGTGGAGACCGGCGAGGTCATGTGCTTCACCGGGCGGGACTTCTTCATCACCGTCCGGCACGGCGGGCAGGGCTCGCTGCGCGCGCTGCGGCACCGGCTGCAGGAGGACCCCGAGCTGCTGCTCAAGGGCCCCTCCGCGGTGCTGCACGCCATCGCCGACCACGTCGTCGACGGCTACATCGCGGTCGCCGACGCGGTACAGGACGACATCGACGAGGTCGAGACGGAGGTGTTCTCACCGGGCCGCAAGGGCACGCCGCGCGGTACCGACGCCGGCCGGATCTACCAACTCAAGCGCGAGGTCCTGGAGTTCAAGCGGGCGGTCTCCCCGCTGCTGCGCCCCATGCAGCTGCTCAGCGAGCGGCCGATGCGGCTGATCGACCCGGAGATCCAGAAGTACTTCCGGGACGTCGCCGACCACGTCGCGCGGGTGCAGGAGCAGGTCGTCGGCTTCGACGAGCTGCTGAACTCCATCCTCCAGGCCAACCTCGCCCAGGCGTCCGTCGCGCAGAACGAGGACATGCGCAAGATCACCTCGTGGGCGGCGATCATCGCCGTACCGACGATGGTGTGCGGGGTGTACGGCATGAACTTCGACTACATGCCGGAGACCCACTGGAAGTTCGGTTACCCGCTGGTCCTGTCGATCACGGTCGGCATCTGTCTGGGCATCCACCGCACGCTCAAGCGCAACGGCTGGCTCTGACCGGCCGGGCTCCGGCCGGCCTCCCCCCGCGGACCGCCTCGGGCCGGCTCCGACGGGGACCGTGCGGACTGGGCAGCCGTACCGCCGTGCCGGGCTGGATAGGCTGACCGCATGACAAGCGAGCTGCTCGACCAGGCCCTCGTCGAGGAGGCCACGAAGAAGTCCGGTCTCATCTGGGTCGGCGGGCCCGGGGCGGCTGCGCGTCCGCTCTGGCACGTCTGGCACGAGGGCGCGGCGTGCGTCATCGGCGACGGCCCCGGCGAGCAGCCGCTGCCGGGGCTGGCCGACGGGGCCGCGGCCGAGGTGACGGTGCGCAGCAAGGACAAGGGGGGCCGGCTGGTCTCCTGGACGGCCCGGGTCGTGGAGCTGCCGTCCGGCTCCGAGGCGTGGCAGGCCGCGGTCGCCGACCTCAAGGGCAAGCGGCTGAACGCCCCGGACGGCGAGGCGATGACCGACCGCTGGGCCCGCGAGTGCCGGGTGCTGCGCCTGGAACCGACGGGGGCGACGGCACCGCTGCCCGACGGTTCGCTGGCCGAGGCGCCGCTGCCGAGCCCGGCGACGACGCGCGGACCGCTCCCGGCGGGACTGCCGCGCCTGCTGCTGAAACGCCGGAAGAGGCGTTAGCGCCGCCTAGGACGTCGGCAGCTGCTTGCCGTAGTCCAGCGTGTCGTCCTTCGCCGGCTCCGTGAGCGCGAAGTCCTTGTTCCAGTCCGAGAAGCTGATCGTGCCCGCGCTGCCCGCCCGGACCAGGCGCAGCGGGTAGGGCGTGCCCTCCAGGGAGACGTCCAGCGAGCCGCCGGAGCCCTCGTCGCCGGTGATCCGGACGGTGCGCACGCCCGCCTGTTCGTGGCGCCCGTCCGTCTCCACCGTGCCGTGCAGCGTCAGCAGGCCGCCCAGGAGGACGTTCTTGTCCGCGAAGCCACTGAACTTCTTGTACACGGGGTCGCTCTGCGGCACCTTGACGTACTTGCCGGCCAGCTTCTCGGCGGCCGTGGTGTCACCGCCGTCGTGGCTCCAGAACCCGGCGTCGGCCTTGAGGAAGAGCTGCTCGCCGACGCGCAGCAGTCCGAAGGTCGTCCCGTCGGCGGCGACCGACCCGGTCCCTCCGTCGGGCTTCAGCCGCATGTCGAGGGTGTACGTGTCCCCGCCGGCGGCGACGGTCCCGTGCAGGCGCACCGCCCGGGCGGACTCGGCGGCCGTGCGCGTCTTGGCGTGGATCTTGTCGGCCGGGAGTTTGCCGACGCCGTTGGTGCCGGCGTCCGGGTCCTCACTACTGCATCCCGTCAGCCCCGCTCCGGTCACCGCCAGGGCGCACACCGCGCCCATCATCGCGGCCCTGCGGATTCGGCGCCGAGGAGTCACAGACACAGGTGGGGCTGCCTTTCTGACAAGGACTGGCAAGAACTGGCAAGGACCGACAGGGCCGGCGAGGGCTCGGCAAGGAGCTGAGAGGGGCCCAAGCGGCGTACGGCAGCGTACCGGGGTCGTGAACGGCGAGCGGAGCCAGTCCGTCCGGACCGCCCACCAGAGCGGAGCCGTTCGGGACGGGCTAGCCTGAAGCCCGTCCGAGCGGGCAATTCGGGAAAGAGACACCGTACGGAACAGCTCTCACGCAGGCTGACGCACGCTTACGAAAAGGAGCCGCGGCCATGGCAGCGGGCGCCCCCCGGATCTTCGTCTCCCATCTCTCCGGCACCGCCGTGTTCGACCCGACCGGCGACCAGGTGGGACGCGTACGCGATCTGGTCGTCATGCTCCGCGTCGCCGGCAAACCCCCGCGGGTGCTCGGCCTCGTCGTCGAACTCACCACCCGGCGCCGCATCTTCCTGCCCATGACCCGGGTCACCGGCATCGAGACCGGCCAGGTCATCACCACCGGCGTGCTCAACGTCCGGCGCTTCGAGCAGCGGCCCACCGAGCGCCTCGTCTTCGGCGAGCTGCTCGACCGGCGGGTCACCCTCGCCGAGACCGGTGAGGAGGTCACCGTCCTGGACCTGTCGGTGCGGCAGCTGCCGGCCCGCCGGGACTGGGAGATCGACAAGGTCTTCGTCCGCAAGGGGAGGAAGGGCGGCGCCTTCCGGCGCAACAAGGGCGAGACACTGACCGTCGAGTGGTCCGCCGTCACCGGCTTCTCCGTGGAGGAGCAGGGCCAGGGCGCCGAGAACCTCCTCGCGACCTTCGAGCAGCTGCGCCCCGCCGACCTCGCCAACGTCCTGCACCACCTGTCCGCCAAGCGTCGCGCCGAGGTCGCCGCCGCCCTCGACGACGACCGCCTGGCCGACGTACTGGAGGAGCTGCCGGAGGACGACCAGATCGAGATCCTCGGCAAGCTCAAGGAGGAGCGCGCCGCGGACGTGCTGGAGGCGATGGACCCCGACGACGCGGCCGACCTGCTCGGTGAGCTGCCCGAGGAGGACAAGGAGCGGCTGCTGAGCCTGATGCAGCCCGACGACGCCGCCGACATGCGGCGCCTGATGGCGTACGAGGAGCACACGGCCGGCGGTCTGATGACGACCGAGCCGATCGTGCTGCGGCCCGACGCGACCGTCGCGGACGCCCTGGCCCGCATCCGCAACCCCGACCTGTCCCCGGCGCACGCCGCCCAGGTCTACGTCTGCCGGCCGCCCGAGGAGACCCCGACCGGCAAGTACCTGGGCACGGTGCACTTCCAGCGCCTGCTGCGCGACCCCCCGTACACCCTGGTCGGCTCGATCCTCGACGACGACCTGCAACCCCTGGAGCCGGACGCCGCGCTGCCCGTGGTCGCCGGGTTCTTCGCCACGTACGACATGGTCGCGGCGCCCGTCGTGGACGATTCCGGATCACTGCTGGGCGCGATCACTGTGGACGACGTGCTGGACCACCTGCTGCCCGACGACTGGCGGGAGACCGAGTACCACCTCGACGAGGAGACCGGAGCGACGGCGGAGGAGGTGCGGGCCGATGGTGCCTGAGCGCGAGACGACACCCCGTGAGCGGGCGGTGTCGGGCGCCACGGCGGCTTCCCGCACCCGGGCCCGGCTGGACCAGCCCCGCCCGCCGCGGCGCCGGCTGGTGCCCGAGTGGGACCCGGAGTCCTTCGGCCGGCTGTCGGAGCGCGTCGCGCGTTTCCTGGGCACCGGGCGGTTCATCGTCTGGATGACGGTCGTCATCATCCTGTGGGTGGTGTGGAACGTGTCCGCGCCCAGCAGCCTGCGCTTCGACGAGTACCCGTTCATCTTCCTGACGCTGATGCTCTCGCTCCAGGCCTCCTACGCCGCCCCGCTGATCCTGCTCGCGCAGAACCGGCAGGACGACCGGGACCGGGTCAACCTGGAGCAGGACCGCAAGCAGAACGAGCGGTCGATCGCCGACACCGAGTACCTGACCCGGGAGATCGCCGCCTTGCGCATCGGGCTCGGCGAGGTCGCGACCCGGGACTGGATCCGCTCCGAGCTGCAGGACGTGATCAAGGACCTGGAGGAGCGGCACGACGGCCACCACCCCGACCGCGGGGTATTCCCGGCGAACCGGTCCGCGGGGCGTGACGTACACGACCGGTGACGGGGCTTTCCGTGCCCGGTGGGCGGCGCCGTACCATCGTCCTATGGCTACGGAAGACGCGGTGCGTGAAGCACTGGCGACGGTGAACGACCCCGAGATCAACCGGCCCATCACCGAGCTGGGGATGGTCAAGTCGGTGGAGATCGGCGCGGACGGAGCGGTCGCGGTCGCCGTGTACCTGACGGTCTCCGGCTGTCCCATGCGGGACACCATCACACAGCGCGTGACGGACGCGGTGTCGCGGGTCGAGGGTGTCACGCGGGTCGACGTCGAGCTGGACGTGATGAGCGACGAGCAGCGCAAGGAGCTGGCGAGCGCCCTGCGCGGCGGCCAGACCGAGCGCGAGGTGCCCTTCGCCAAGCCCGGCAGTCTGACCCGGGTCTACGCGGTCGCCTCCGGCAAGGGCGGCGTCGGCAAGTCCTCGGTGACGGTGAACCTCGCCGCGTCGATGGCGGCGGACGGCCTGAAGGTCGGTGTCGTCGACGCCGACATCTACGGCCACTCGGTGCCGCGCATGCTGGGCGCCGACGGCCGTCCCACCCAGGTCGAGAACATGATCATGCCGCCTTCGGCCCACGGGGTGAAGGTCATCTCCATCGGCATGTTCACCCCGGGCAACGCGCCGGTCGTCTGGCGCGGCCCGATGCTGCACCGCGCGCTCCAGCAGTTCCTGGCCGACGTGTACTGGGGCGACCTGGACGTCCTGCTCCTCGACCTGCCGCCCGGCACCGGCGACATCGCGATCTCCGTGGCGCAGCTCGTGCCGAACGCCGAGATCCTGGTCGTGACGACCCCTCAGCAGGCCGCTGCCGAGGTGGCCGAGCGGGCGGGCGCCATCGCCGTCCAGACCCACCAGAAGATCGTCGGCGTGGTCGAGAACATGTCCGGCCTGCCCTGCCCGCACTGCGGCGAGATGGTCGACGTCTTCGGCACCGGAGGCGGCCAGTCGGTCGCCGACGGCCTGACCCGCACCACGGGCGCGTCGGTCCCGGTCCTCGGCTCCATCCCGATCGACGTCCGGCTGCGCGAGGGCGGCGACGAGGGCAAGCCCGTCGTCCTGTCCGACCCGGACTCCCCGGCGGGCGCGGCCCTGCGGTCGATCGCGGGGAAGCTGGGCGGGCGTCAGCGTGGGCTTTCGGGGCTGTCGCTGGGGATCACCCCGAAGAACAAGTTCTGACCCTCCGCACGTACGGGATCGGGGCGCTGTCCGCCGGGACGGCGCCCCTCGTCGTACAGCCGTCGTACGCCCGCCCGCCGACTATCCGTCGTACGCGGTGATGTCCTTGACCACGGAGAAGGCCAGCCCGTAGGCGCTCATGCCCCGTCCGTACGCCCCCACGTGCACGCCCTGCTCGGTGGAACCGGCGAGCACCCAGCCGAACTCGGACTCCCGGTAGTGGAAGGACGTCGGCACGCCGTCCACGGGGAGGGACAGTTTCGTCCAGTCCTCGCCGTCTAGATCGTCCGCGAGGACCCACGCGGTCTCCGTCTGCTGCTCCAGCCAGTCGTCGCGCAGCGAGTGGTCCATCTGGCCGGGCCAGGTGAAGGAGAGCAGCCCCACGCCGGCCAGCCAGGCCGCCGAGGACACCGAGGTGGCCTCCAGCAGACCGGTGCCGTCGGCGCTGCGCCGGTCGGGGTTGGCCGCGACGGTCACCACGACCGCGAACTTCTCCTTGGCGTCCCGCTCGTCGCCCGCCACGTGCTCGTTGCGCACCGACGGCTCGTCGCCGTGCCCGAGCGAGCCGTGCTCGACGGCCCCGTCGGCCGCCGCACCGACCTGCATCAGCCAGCGCCGCCCCGTGAAGGCCTCGTCAAGGCCGTACCAAGGGAAGGGCGCGCGCAGGTAGCCGTCGACCGTACGCCGGGCGGAGGGGACCTGTTGTCCGTCCTCCGCGGCCGGCGCCTGCGCGACTGCGCCACTCGTCGTCTCCATGTGCCCGGACGCCTCCTAGCTCTCGTCGGACCGGAAACGGCCCGCCCCCCTTCGGGCGCACTCGTCCGGTCCGCACAACAACTCGGGCAGCATAGCCACACCACAGGCGGCAGCCGGGAAAGTGCCCGGCGCGTGGGTCGCGCGGACGCCGCCTTCGGGCCCTGCGCGCCCCGTCCGGAGCGTGAGACGCGTCACACGCGGCGACGGAGCCGGCTGCTTCGGCATTCCGCGGCCCTCGGGCCTCACCCGGTGGTGATCGCGTGATGCCCGACCGGCCCGCGGAGGACGCTCAGGTGGCGTCCGCGTCGAACGGCGGGCGGTCGTCGAGGGCGGGGGCCTGGGGCTTCTTGGACATGTCGATCCGGCCGCCGGCGGAGGGGGAACCGGACGCGGGCGTACCGGACGACTCCGGCTCGCGGCCGTGGACCGCGTCGGTGACCTCGGCCATCTCCTTCTTCAGGTCGAAGCCGTTGCGGATCTCCTTGAGCCCCAGCTCGTCGTTGTCCAGCTGCTTGCGGATGAACGTCTTGGGGTTCAGGTCCTCGAACTCGAAGTCCTTGAACTCGGGGCCCAGCTCCTGCCGGATGTCCTGCTTGGCGCTGTCCGAGAACTCCCGGATCTTCCGGATGGTGCGCGACACGTCCTGGATGACCTTGGGAAGCTTGTCCGGACCGAAGACGAGCACGGCGAGGACGACGAGCGTCACCAGCTCTAGTGCGCCTATGTCATTGAACACCTGAAGCTCCTTGGGATGTCCGGGCCGCCACCACGGTACCCGCCGATCCCGTCCGACCGGTACCGTCCCGTGAGCCCCGAGTGCGTGTATGCGGGCGCTTTCCGAATTGTTTGCCTTCCTGGCCCCTTGTCGGGACCTGCGCGGCCGTTCACCCGTCGGACGAGCCGAGTACCAGTGAGACGTTCGTCTCCTTGCCGTCGCGCTCCAGGGTCAGCTCCAGGCGGTCGCCGGGGCGGTGGGCGCGGGTCTTGACGATGAGTTCCTCGCCGGAGTGCACGCGCTGGCCGTCGACGGCGGTGATCACGTCCCCCGGTCTGATGCCGGCCTCGGCTCCGGGGCCGCCCGTGGTGACCGCGGGGCCTCCGTCGCTGCCCCGGGTGCCGACGCGGGCGCCGTCGCCGGTGTAGTTCATGTCGAGGGTGATGCCGATGACCGGGTGGGTGGCCCTGCCCGTGTTGATCAGCTCCTCGGCGACGCGCTTGCCCTGGTTGATGGGGATGGCGAAGCCGAGCCCTATGGAGCCGGCCTGACCGCCGTCCGGCTCGGCGCCGCCGCTGCCGGCGGACCGGATGGCGGAGTTGATGCCGATGACCCGGCCCTGGGCGTCCAGGAGCGGGCCGCCGGAGTTGCCGGGGTTGATGGGCGCGTCGGTCTGCAGGGCGTCGACGTACGAGACGTCGCTGCCGTCGCCCTCCTCGCCGCCGGCGGTGATGGGCCGTTCCTTGGCGCTGATGATGCCGGAGGTGACGGTGCCCGCCAGGTCGAAGGGGGCGCCGATGGCGACGACGGGGTCGCCGACCCGCACGTTGTCGGAGTTGCCGAGGGGCATGGGGGTGAGGCCGCTGACGCCCTTCACCTTCACCACGGCGAGGTCGTAGCCGCCGTCGCGGCCGACGACCGTGGCCTCGGCGGTGTCGCCGCTGTTGAAGGTCACGGTTATCTCGCCGCCGGATCCTGCGGGCTCCACGACGTGGTTGTTGGTCAGGATGTGGCCGCGGTCGTCGAGTACGAAGCCGGTGCCGGTGCCCGCGGCGCCGCTGCCGCTCACGTGCAGGGTCACCACGCTCGGCAGCGCCCGGCCGGCGATCCCGGCGACGCTGTCCGGCGCCCGCTCGACCGTCTCCTTCCTGGCCTGCGGGAGTTCGACCGTGCCCACGCCGCCGTTGCGTTCCAGGTACGCGCCCATGGAGCCGCCGACGCCGCCGGACACCAGGGCGATCAGCAGCGCCCCGCCGACGATCACCGTCCTGGTCCGCCTGCGCCGCTGCTCCCGCGTCGACGCGACCGCACCGCTGTGCTGGAGAGGCGCGGCGACGACCGGGGCGGCCCAGGGGTCGTAGCGCCCCCAGGGGCCGGTGCCCGGGCTGTCGCCGCCCGGGCCGGGCGGCATCGACGCCTCCGGCCCGAGAGGCGGAGGCGGCGCCGACGGATGCGGCACCGGCGGCGCGGGGGCCACGGGGGGCGGGGCGTCCGCCAACGCCGGGTCGGGGACCGCACCCGCGGGCGCGGACGACGACGGGACCGCCGGGACACCGGACGCGGGAGGCGCCCCCGCCCCGGCCGCGACCGTGCCGTGCGCGGGTGTCACCGACGGATGCTGCACCGGGGGCGCGGGGGCCCAGGGCCCCGGCTCGCCGTACGGAGGGGTGCTGTACGGGTCCGGGTCGTGCAGCGGCTTGCCGCGCTCGGCGACGGGTGCCGCGGTCAGCGGTGCGTCGGCGTCATCGGCGTCCGCGTCCGCGCGGGGTCCGGCGTCGGCTCCGGCGCCCGTGTGCGGGCCCGCGTCGGCGGTCGCGTACGGGCTCCCGCCGGTGTGCGGGCCGGTGTCCGCGGTTCCGTCACCGGTCGCGGGCCCGGTCGCCGTTCCGGACGCCGGGCGGTCCAGCTCGTAGTCGCCCTCTCCGTCGCCGGCCACGCGGGGTGCCGCCGGGCGTTCGAGTTCGAAGTCGCCGCCGTCGGACACGTCGTCACCGGTGTCCGTGGCGCGGACCGTGCGCGGGCGTTCCAGTTCGAAGTCGCCGTCGGTCGGGTCGTCGGACGAGCGGGGACGACTCCACCACTTCGCCTTCGTGGGCTTCCCCTCGTTCATGTTCTCCCCCGCAGCTGGCCGCAGATCGTCGGCTCCAAGGGCTCTGGTGCCACCCCGGATTCAATCAGGTCCGCGGGCCGGCCCGCGGACGCCGGTCAGGGAACCGGACGGTGGGAGGTGACGGGGGAGGCCGCCGGACGGGAGGACGGGACCGGGTCGGGGACGGGTGCGGCGAGCAGGCCGGGCGGCCTGACCTCGGAGGCCGTCGGCCAGGAGGCCGCCGCGAGCGGCGGAATCGCTTCGAGCGGACGTATCAGCGGGGACATGGCGGCGGCACCGGCCGTCACCGGAGTGGTCAGCGCACGCAGGGCCTGCTGCCGCGGGTCGGCGCCCGTCGGGGCCGGCACCCCGGGCAGCAGCGGCGCGGACATGGCCGTGGGCGCGACGGGGGTGTCGCCGAGCGCCCGCTGTCCCTGGCCGAGCATCGGGCCGCCCGCGCGACGGCGCTGGCTCTCGGAGGTCGTGACCGCTCCCGCGCCCTGCGTACGCGTCGGCGTCACATTGCTGCCGCTGCCGGAGCCGCGCGCCTCCGTGGTGGTGTCCGGCATGCCGACGGTGACACCGCCCAGCGCGATCGCGGCCAGCGACACCGCACCGGCGGCGGCGCACGCGAACCGCAGGCCGCGCGAGGACGACCGCTCCGGCTCGTGCCGGCTCACGTCGTGGATCCGGAATCCCCGCACCGGTGAGGAGGGCGACAGCACGGCGGAGTGCGGCCGGGCGGGGACGTAGTCGAACTCGAACCGCCCGCCCCGTCCGGTGCCGAAGACTCCGTCGACGCCGCCGGTGAGCCGGTCGCCGCCCGGCGGCGAGCCGCCGCCGTCCGTGTCGGCTCCCCCGGGAAGGCCCTGGAGGCGGGCCAGGAAGCTCTCCGAGGGCGTCGGCGGGGCCGCTTTCGCGAAGACGTTCTTCAGCCGTCGCTGCGCGTCGACCTCCGCCTTGCACTTCGGGCAGGTGGCCACGTGCGCCAGTACGCGCTCACGCGCGTCATGACCGAGCTCTCCGTCCACCAGGGCGGAGAGCCGGTCTCCCAGATGCTGCTCTGCGAGGTGTCCCTCGGATTCAGGCCGTGACCCACTCACGCGCTCGTGCCCCCTCCTCCCAGTGCGGGAATACGGGCGGCGAACGAGCGACGCTCGGCACGCGCCTTGGGAGAACGGTGCGCGAGTGCCTTGCGCAGCTGGGAACGACCGCGGTGGATCCGGGAGCGGACGGTGCCGAGCTTGACGCCGAGGGTCGCGGCGATCTCCTCGTACGACAGACCCTCGATGTCGCACAGGACGACGGCGGCGCGGAACTCGGGCGCGAGGGTGTCGAGGGCCTGCTGGACGTCCGCGTCGAAGTGGGCGTCGTGGAAGACCTGCTGCGGGTTGGGCTCCTTGCTGGGCAGCCGCTCGGCCGCGTCGTCGCCGAGTGCGTCGAAGCGGATGCGCTGCTTGCGGCGCACCATGTCCAGGAAGAGGTTGGTGGTGATGCGGTGCAGCCAGCCCTCGAAGGTGCCCGGCGTGTAGGTCGACAGCGACCGGAAGACGCGGACGAAGACCTCCTGGGTCAGGTCCTCGGCGTCGTGCTGGTTCCCGGTGAGGCGGTAGGCGAGGCGGTAGACCCGGCCGCTGTGGGTGCTGACGATCTCCTCCCAGGTGGGCGGAGTCCACGCCTGCCCGTCCGCGTCGCTGGAGAAGGTCGCGGTCTGGGTGTGTCCCGTGGTGGGACCGCCTGCGTGGCTGGGGTCAGCAGCGGTGTCGTTCACGGATTTCGGCCTGCCTGCCGATCCGAGGAAGCGCCGCAGCACTCCTCCGCGATCCGCGGGTGCGGCCGCACCTCCCCTGTCGGCTCTGGTGGTGTCCAGTGGAGCCCCTACCATAGCCACCTCGCCCGTTAGCTCCGGATAAGCGGTTTTACGAGAATTTGATCTGGACCGGCACGGCTCGTACGGCTGCGTCAGCACTTGCTCGGCGCACTGGACCATCCGCCGCCCCCGTCTCTGCCCGGCCGCTCAGTCGTCTCTCTGCTCCCCCCTTCAAACGACTGGTCCCATCTGCGGGTTCCCGGCGCCAACGGATACAGTCACGCCGAGGCAACGACGGGGACAGGAGAGGGTCATTACCGGCAACCGGCAGACGAGCTGGGCGTTCGCCGACGCCTTTGTCGCCGAGGACGACGCGCTGCTCTGGGCACGCGACCGGGCCCGTGACGCGGGCCTGCGCTCGGTGGCCCCGGGCACGGGCTCCGCGCTGGGGTTGCTCGCCGCCGCCGTGGACGCCAAGGCGGTCGCGGAGATCGGCACCGGCTGCGGCGTCTCCGGGATCCACCTCCTGCAGGGCATGCGGCCGGACGGGGTACTGACCACGGTCGACCCGGAGCCGGAACACCAGCAGTTCGCCCGCCAGGCCTTCCGCGCCGCGGGCTTCGCCAGCAACCGGGCCCGCTTCATCCCGGGGCGGGCGCTGGACGTGCTGCCCCGGCTCGCGGACGCCGGTTACGACCTCGTCTTCTGCGACGGGGACCGCCTGGAATACCTGGACTATCTCGCTGAATCGTTGCGTCTGCTGCGCCCCGGAGGCCTCGTCGCCTTCGAAGGCGTCTTCGGCGCCGGCCGGACGATCGACTCGGGTCCGCAGCCCACCGAGGTGCTGCGGCTGCGGGAGGTCCTGCGCGCGGTGCGGGAGAGCCAGGAGCTGGTGCCGTCACTGCTGCCGGTGGGCGACGGACTGCTGTGTGCCGTCAAGCGGTGACTCCCCGGCACGGGGCCACCCGGAGAAGCCCGGATCCGCACGCGGAACGGGGAGGACAATCGCCCCGGCACCATGTTCGGTACCGGGGCGACTGAACGGGTATGGTCGCTCGCGCGTCAGCCGACGACCTTCTTGAGGGCGTCGCCGAGCGCGTCGGCCTCGTCGGGGGTCAGCTCGACGACGAGTCGACCGCCGCCTTCGAGCGGAACGCGCATGACGATGCCCCGCCCCTCCTTGGTCACCTCGAGCGGGCCATCGCCCGTCCGCGGCTTCATGGCCGCCATGCTCGTTCCCCTTCCTGATACCAGCTCACCGTCACCGCCGACGGCCCGTGAGGGCACGCGCAGTCCGGCATGGACGCGCGACACCGGCATCGAACACATTGCTTCCCAGCCATTATCCCGCATCCCAGGACCCGATGACCAACATCGGTCGGCATCGCTTGGGCAACGCACGCGAGCAAAACCACTCAATTCGGCGATGTGACTGCGATACTGCGCGCCCCGGCCCACGTGGGCCGAATGAAGAGGGACCGTAATCCTTTGACGCAGGTCACATCTCGGAAGTGATCCGATGCCGGTGATCTCCGTCATGCTGTCTTCCGGACGCGCCAGGACGCACTGCCCGGACGCACCGCCGCGGTGACCGGCTGACGCGCTCCAGGACCCACACCACGACGCGGAGGGGATCTCCATGGCCGACACCGTGCTCTACGAGGTGAGCGACGGGCTCGCGACGATCACGCTGAACCGCCCCGAGGCGATGAACGCGCTGAACACCGAGACCAAGGTCGCCTTCCGGGAGGCCGCACGCTCCGCGGCCGCGGACGACGCCGTGCGGGCGGTGCTGCTGACCGCGGCGGGCGAGCGGGCGTTCTGCGTCGGCCAGGACCTCAAGGAGCACATCGGGCTGCTGGCCGCCGACCGGGAGACGGGCTCGGGCCGGACCATGAGCACGGTGCGCGAGCACTACAACCCGATCGTGCGGGCGCTCGCCGGGGCCCGGAAGCCGGTGGTGGCCGCCGTGAACGGCGTGGCGGCCGGGGCGGGCCTCGGTTTCGCGCTCGCGGCGGACTACCGGATCGTCGCGGACACCGCCGCCTTCAACACGTCCTTCGCGGGGGTCGCGCTCACCGCCGACTCGGGCGTCTCCTGGACGCTGCCGCGCGTCGTCGGCCCCGGACGCGCCGCCGACCTGCTGCTCTTCCCGCGCAGCATCGGCGCCCGGGAGGCGTACGAGCTGGGCATCGCCAACCGGGTGGTACCCGCCGCCGACCTGCGCGCCGAGGCCGAGCAGACGGCGCGGGCGCTGGCCGCGGGACCGACGGTGGCGTACGCGGCGCTCAAGGAGGCGATGGCGTACGGGCTGACGCACTCGCTCTCCGAGACGCTGGAGAAGGAGGACGAGCTGCAGTCCCGGGCCGGCTCCTCGGAGGACCACGCGATCGCGGTGCGGGCGTTCGTCGAGAAGGAGAAGCCGCGCTACCTCGGCAAGTGAGCCGGTGACCGCCGGCTGCGGCGGCCGGCCCGGGACCGCCGGGCCGGCCGGCCCGGGCCCCGCTCCCGCCTGAACGGCCTCGTCCTCAGGCCCGCCCGGAGAGGGTGACCCCGGACGGGCTTCTGCGCGCCACGCATGTCTCCAGGTGGTCGTCGACCAGTCCGCAGGCCTGCATCAGCGCGTACGCCGTCGTCGGGCCGACGAAACGCAGGCCCCGCTTCTTCAGCGCCTTGGACAGCGCCGTGGACTCCGGTGTGACGGCCGGTACGTCGGCGAGGGTCCTCGGGACCGGGCGGCCGGCGGGGTCCGGGGCGTGGGACCAGATCAGCTCGTCCAGCTCGCCGGGGGCCCACTCGGTCAGCACGCGCGCGTTGGCGAGGGTCGCGTCGATCTTGGCGCGGTTGCGGATGATGCCCGCGTCGGCGAGCAGGCGCTCGCGGTCCTCGTCGGTGAAGGCCGCCACCTTGGTGATCTCGAATGCGGCGAAGGCGGTCCGGAAGCCCGGGCGGCGGCGCAGGATGGTGATCCAGGACAGGCCGGACTGGAAGGCCTCCAGGCTGAGGCGTTCGAACAGGGCGTCGTCGCCGTGGACCGGGCGCCCCCACTCCTGGTCGTGGTAGGTCACGTAGTCCGCGGTGGACAGGGCCCAGGGGCAGCGCGGCGCGCCGTCCGGTCCCGCGACGGCCTCCCCGGCGCTCACTGCTCCTCCTCCTGGGCCGGCTTCTCCAGGGAGACGTGCTGAGGGGCGGCGGCCCGGGCGCCGGCCAGCGCGGACTCCAGGTCGGCGATGCGGGCGTCGCGCTCGGCCAGCTCGGCGCCGAGGCGGCCGAGGGCGTCGTCGACGTCCGCCATGCGGTAGCCGCGGGCGGCGAGCGGGAAGCGGAGGCGTTCCACGTCCGCGCGGCCCAGTGGGCGGTCCGGGGGCAGGGAGTCCGGCAGCCGCTCGGGGGCGGCGTCGGGCAACGGCCCGCTGTCGCCGCCGCTCACCACGGCGAGCGTCACCGCGGCGACCACGACGGCCAGCGCGATGACGAGGAACAGGAACATGACCATCGCTGGGGCCCCCATGGTCGGGTCGGGCGTGGCGATCGCGCGGCTTCGAGGCTTCGAGGACTCGAGGCTTCGGCGGATCGCGTGGCTGGTTGGATCGGAGTCGGAGTCGGTTGTGTCGGGTCCGATCGTGCCATGCGAGTCTGGCAGTCGGGGCCGCAGGCGGTCGAAGCCGCACACGAGGACCGGATTCGGAGGCCGAGTCCGGGGGCCGGCCCCCAGGCCGAGAGCGGGACGTGAGAACGGTATGGACGAGGAGATGTCACAGGGGATGCTCAGGCTGGGCAGGCGTGAATTCGCGGCGCACGAGCCGGTCGTCATGGCGATCGTGAACCGGACCCCGGACTCCTTCTACGACCGGGGGGCGACCTTCCACGACGAGCCCGCCCTCGCGCGCGTGGAGCAGGCGGTGGCCGAGGGCGCCGCGATCATCGACATCGGCGGGGTGAAGGCCGGGCCGGGTGACGAGGTGTCGGCCGAGGAGGAGGCGCGGCGGACCGTGGGGTTCGTCGCGGAGGTCCGGCGGCGCTTCCCGGACGTCGTGATCAGCGTGGACACCTGGCGGCACGAGGTCGGCGAGGCCGTGTGCGAGGCGGGGGCGGACGTGCTGAACGACGCGTGGGGCGGCGTCGACCCCAAGCTCGCGGAGGTCGCCGCGCGGTACGGGGCC
This sequence comes from Streptomyces sp. WG5, assembly GCF_049974565.1. Taxonomy (NCBI): domain Bacteria; kingdom Bacillati; phylum Actinomycetota; class Actinomycetes; order Kitasatosporales; family Streptomycetaceae; genus Streptomyces; species Streptomyces sp. WG5. The sequence continues at coordinate 37,442 of NZ_JBNGGC010000022.1, forward strand.
GGACTGGTCTGCACGCACGCCGGCGGCGCGGAACCGCGGACCCGGCCGCACCGGGTGACGTACGACGACGTCGTGGCCGACATCCTGAAGGTGACTCTGGGGCTGGCCGAGCGGGCGGTGGCGCTGGGTGTGCCGCGGGAGTCGGTGCTGATCGATCCCGGCCACGACTTCGGGAAGAACACGCGGCACAGCCTGGAGGCGACGCGCCGGCTCGGGGAGATGGTGGAGACGGGGTGGCCGGTGCTGGTGTCCCTGTCCAACAAGGACTTCGTCGGGGAGACGCTGGACCGGCCGGTGAAGGAGCGGCTGCTCGGGACGCTGGCGACGACGGCGGTGTCGGCGTGGCTGGGGGCGCGGGTGTACCGGGTGCACGAGGTCGCGGAGACGCGGCAGGTGCTGGACATGGTGGCGACGATCGCCGGGCACCGGGAGCCGGCGGTGGCTCGGCGGGGGCTGGCGTAGGCGGGGCGAGGGCGGCGCGGACAGGACGCGGGGCCGGCGGGGACAGGGCGGGCCGGAGCCCGGTGGACCCCGCCCCGTCGCCCCGCCACGCCCCGCCGCGCCGCCCTGGCCGACGCCGGGCGAGCGGCGTCGGGCGGGCGGCGTCGGCAGCGCCCCGGTGCGAGCGGCGCTAGCGGCCCGCCTCCTTGGAGACCAGGGCCACCGCCTCGTCCACGTCGTCCGTGACGTGGAAGAGCAGGAGGTCCTTCTCCGCGGCCTTGCCCTGGGCGACCAGGGTGTTGCGCAGCCAGTCGACCAGCCCGCCCCAGTACTCGGAGCCGAACAGGACGATGGGGAAGCGGGTCACCTTCTGGGTCTGCACCAGGGTGAGCGCCTCGAAGAGTTCGTCGAGGGTGCCGAGTCCGCCGGGCAGGACCACGAAGCCCTGCGCGTACTTCACGAACATCATCTTGCGGACGAAGAAGTAGCGGAAGTTCAGGCCGATGTCGACGTACGGGTTGAGCCCCTGCTCGAAGGGCAGCTCGATACCGAGACCGACCGAGGTGCCCTTCGCCTCCAGGGCGCCCTTGTTGGCCGCCTCCATGGCGCCGGGGCCACCGCCGGTGATGACCGCGAAGCCGGCCTCCACCAGGCCGCGCCCGAGCCGCACGCCCGCCTCGTACTCCGGTGAGTCCACCGCCGTACGGGCGGAGCCGAACACACTGATCGCGGGCGGGAGTTCGGCGAGCGTGCCGAAGCCCTCGATGAACTCCGACTGGATGCGCAGGACGCGCCACGGGTCGGTGTGGACCCAGTCGGTCGGGGCACGCTCGTCCAGCAGGCGCTGGTCCGTGGTGCTCTTCTGGACCTGGCCCCGCCGCCGGAGGACAGGGCCCAGGCGCTGCTCCTCCGGTGGCCGCTTCTTGCCCTCGGGGTTGCCAGTAGCCATGCGCGCTCCCTCCAGTTGCAGGTTCTTCCACCTCAGCGTAGATCCACGCGGGTTACGTGCGAGGGACCTCAGCATGTCCGCCACGCAGCGGCGCAAACCCGGTTCGGATCACGCCGTCAGCCAGGACCGCAGGCGCTCCTCCCCCGCGAGGACCTTCGCCACCTCCACCCGCTCGTCGCGCTTGTGCGCCAAGTGCGGGTTGCCCGGCCCGTAGTTGACCGCCGGGACGCCGAGTGCCGAGAAACGGGACACGTCCGTCCAGCCGTACTTGGGCTGCGGGGTGCCGCCCACCGCCTCGATGAAGGCGGCGGCGGCCGGGTGGGAGAGCCCCGGCAGGGCCGCGCCGCTGTGGTCGTCGACCACGAACTCCGCCACCCCGCAGTCCGCGAAGACCTCCCGCACGTGGGCGAGGGCGTCCTCGGGGCTGCGGTCCGGGGCGTAGCGGAAGTTGACCGTGACGACGCACGCGTCGGGGATGACGTTGCCCGCCACCCCGCCCGTGATGCCGACCGCGTTCAGGCCCTCGCGGTACTCCAGGCCGTCGATCACCGGGTAGCGCGGCTCGTACGCGGCCAGGCGCGCGAGGATCGGGGCGGCGGCGTGGATCGCGTTGGAGCCCATCCAGGAACGCGCGGAGTGCGCCCGCTCCCCCGTCGTCTTCAGCAGCACCCGCAGCGTGCCCTGGCAGCCGCCCTCCACCTGGCCGTCCGACGGTTCGAGGAGCACCGCGAAGTCGCCCTCCAGCCACTCGGGGTGCGCCTCCGCGACGTGCTTCAGCCCGTTCAGCTCGGCGGCGACCTCCTCGTTGTCGTAGAAGACGAAGGTGAGGTCGCGGTTGGGGGCCGGGACGGTCGCCGCGATGCGCAGCTGCACCGCGACGCCCGCCTTCATGTCGCAGGTGCCGCAGCCCCACAGGACCCCGTCCTCGTCCAGCCGGGACGGTACGTTGCCGGCGATCGGGACGGTGTCGATGTGACCGGCCAGGATCACGCGTTCCGCCCGGCCCAGTTCCGTGCGGGCCAGCACGTTGTTGCCGTACCGCCGGACCGTCAGGTGCGGCAGGGCGCGCAGGGCGCTCTCGATGGCGTCCGCGAGCGGCTCCTCGGTGCCGCTCTCGGAGGGGAAGTCGACGAGTCGCGCGGTCAGCTCCGCGGCGTCCAGCGTGAGGTCAAGCGGGGTATCGGCCATGGCCCCGACCCTAACGCCATCGCCCTTTCGGGCAGGGTTCGTGCCCGGCGTCCACCACACCCTGCCCTCCAGTACCTTGTACGCGTGCTTCAGCCGTCACCCACCCGTAAACGCCGTGGCCGCCTGCTCCGTTCCGGGGCGTCCTTGGTGGCCCTGCTCGCGGTCGCCGGTTACCTCGCGGTGCAGTACGTCACCGGAGGCGCGGGCGCTCCGGGCTGCAAGGTCGTCTCGAGCGAGGACGGCGGCGCCGCCTACGAGTTCACGCCGGAGCAGGCGGCGAACGCGGCGACGATCACCGCCGTGGGCACCGCGCGCAACCTGCCGGAGCGGGCGGTGACGATCGCGCTGGCGACCGCGCTGCAGGAGTCGTCGCTGCGCAACATCGACCACGGCGACCGCGACTCGCTCGGCCTGTTCCAGCAGCGCCCCTCGCAGGGCTGGGGCACACCGGAGGAGATCATGGACCCGGCGTACTCGGCGGGCCTGTTCTACGAGCATCTGGTCGAGGTGCCCGGCTACACGCGCCTCCCGCTGACCGTCGCCGCCCAGCGTGTGCAGCGCAGCGGGTTCCCCCAGGCGTACGCCAAGCACGAACCGGACGCCACGCTGCTCGCCGCCGCGCTGACCGGGCGGTCCGCGGCGACGCTGACCTGCGAGGGACGTCCGGCCGCGGCCCGGGCGCAGGGACCGGGCGCGGTCCGGGCGGCGCTCGTGCGGGACTTCGGGCAGGACGTGCTCCGGCCGGCCGGCGCGGCGGTGGACGGCGCCTCGGCGGCGTCCCCGGCCTCGCCGTCGCGGTCCGCGGGCGCCTCGGGACCCGCCGGTGACGCGGGCGGCTCCGGCGGGCGGACCGTGACGCTGCCCGTGACCGCCGGCCCGGGTGCGGAGGAGCATCCCGAGCGGCGCGGCTGGCAGTTGGCGCACTGGGCGGTGGCCAACGCCTCGCAACTGCGCATCGAGCGGGTCTCGTACGCGGGCCGGGAGTGGACCGCGGGGAACACCGACAGCAAGTGGTACCCGACGGACGCCGACGGTGCGCGGGGCGCGGAACGGGCCGCGGGATCGGTCAGGATCACGTCCGCACGGTAGTGCTCACCCGTACGAGCCTTCACTCCGGGGAATTACCCGCAGGGGCGTCACGTCGACGCGGTGCGCCACCTTCGCCCCCTCACTCCGGAATCCGCCGGAGCCCAGGAGGATCAAGGGCTGTAAGGATTCGTCAGACTTTCCGGCAGCAGCCTTTTTGCCCGTTTTTCGGGGCACCTGATAATGCGACGCGTTACCAATTCTTTACGTCGGGTCGCCGCAACCTTCGGGGCCTTCGAGCGGTAGTCACTGCGTCCGAGCCGGTCGATCACCAACCGGACACGGTCGATTTCCTCACCACTGACTTCCGTCGAAGGAGCATCATGTCCCTCCCCCTGACCCGCCGGATCGCCCGTGCCGCGCTGCTCGTCGCAGCGGGAGCGGCTGCCGGGGTCGGTGCGGCCGGCTCCGCCAGCGCGGCTGCCGAACTGCCGGCCACCCCGAACCTCGGGGGACTGACCGCCCTGGACGGGGCGAACGTCGGCAACACCGTCGACTCCGCGGCCCAGAACGTCACCGAGACCGCGGGCGAGACCGGCGGCAAGGCCGTCCAGAAGGGCGTGCCGGCCGCGGGCAAGGCCGGTGGCTCGGTCGTCAAGAAGGCCACGCCGGTGGCGCAGAAGGCCGCCGGGGACGCGGCGGGCTCCACCGGGGACATCATCGGCGACACGGCGCAGACGGCCACGAAGGGCGGACTGCCGACGGACGCGCTGGGCAAGGGCGCGCTGGGCAACGGCGGGCTGCCCGTGCAGGGACTGCCGCTCGGCTGATCGCCTGTCCGTACGGCGCCGGGGCCCAGGGTTCGTTTCCTGGGCCCCGGCGTTTCGCGTGCCTGCGCCGGTGCGGTGGGCGGGGCTGCCCGGCGCCCTGGCCGGGCAGCCGGGCGTCAGCCGTCAGGCCCCCAGGCGTCGGACTGCGGCGCGGACGCGGTCGTCCGTCGCCGTGAAGGCCACGCGGACGAAGTTCCCGCCCGCCGGGCCGTAGAAGTCCCCGGGAGCCACCAGGATGCCGCGTTCCGCCAGGTGGGCCACCGTGTCCCAGCAGGACTCGTCGCGGGTCGCCCAGAGGTAGAGGCTGGCCTCGCTGTGCTCGACGCGGAAACCGTGGCCGAGGAGCGCCTCGCGCAGGGCCGTGCGGCGGGCCGCGTAGCGCTCGCGCTGGACGCGGACGTGCTCGTCGTCGCCGAGGGCCGCCACCACGGCCGCCTGGGTCGGTGCCGAGGTCATCATGCCGCCGTGCTTGCGGATCTCCAGCAGGGGGCCCAGGACGTCCGGGTCGCCCGCCAGGAAGGCCGCCCGGTAGCCGGCGAGGTTGGAGCGCTTGGAGAGCGAGTGGACGGCGACCAGGCCGTCGTACGAGCCGCCGTTGACGTCCGGGTGCAGGACGGAGACGGGGTCGGCCTCCCAGCCCAGCTCGAGGTAGCACTCGTCGGAGACCACGAGGACGCCGTGCTCGCGGGCCCAGGCCACGATCCGGGTCAGTTCGGCCTGGGACAGCACCTTGCCGGTCGGGTTCGACGGGGAGTTGAGCCACAGCAGCCTCAGGCCCGCCGGGTCCAGCTCGGTGGGGTCGTCGTACGCCTCGTACTCCGCGCGGGCCAGGCGCGCGCCGACCTCGTACGTCGGGTAGGCCAGGCGGGGGAACGCGACCCTGTCACCGGGGCCGAGGCCCAGCTGGGTCGGGAGCCAGGCGACGAGTTCCTTGGAGCCGACGACGGGCAGGACGTGGCGGTGGGTGACGTCGCGGGCGCCGAGGCGGCGCCCGACCCAGCCGGTGATCGCGTCGCGCAGTGCCGGGGTGCCCCAGACGGTCGGGTAGCCGGGGGAGTCCGCCGCGTCGATCAGGGCCTTCTGGATCAGCTCGGGGACCGGGTCGACCGGGGTGCCGACGGAGAGGTCGACGATGCCGTCCGGATGCGCGGCGGCCGTCTTCTTGTACGGCTCCAGCCTGTCCCAGGGGAAGGCCGGAAGGCGGTCGCGCAGCGACTCCGTGGAAGGGTGGCGGCGGGCGACGGGCGGGGGGTCGGAGACTGCGGACACGGTTACTGGCTCACTTTCTCGATGCGGCCTGCGCGGTCGGCACGGGGAAACGCCTCGGTCCCGCACGGCACCGATCGGGAGCGATCAGCCGTACGGGACCGAGGTGGTGCGGCGCGGGCCGCTCCTACTGGTTCTGCGGCGGCAGTGCGGCGACGAAGGGGTGGTCGCGCTCGATCAGCCCCAGCTTGCTGGCACCACCGGGCGAGCCGAGCTCGTCGAAGAACTCGACGTTCGCCTTGTAGTAGTCCTTCCACTCCTCCGGAGTGTCGTCCTCGTAGAAAATCGCCTCGACCGGGCAGACCGGCTCACAGGCACCACAGTCGACGCATTCGTCCGGGTGGATGTACAAGGACCGCTGGCCCTCGTAGATGCAGTCGACCGGGCACTCCTCGATGCACGCCTTGTCCTTCACGTCGACACAAGGCTGCGCGATGACGTAGGTCACGCTGTCGTTCCTCCTCGATTGGGCGCTGGCGGGCCTCCTCAGGCTCCGCCGCCTGGCGCGCGGGAGCGCGGCGTCGTCGATGCCCGCCTCTAGTATCTCCGTTCTTGGGCATGATCCGAACAGGAGGGGTGAACCGACCCGTGGAAATCTCTGCCGCAGGACGCCTCGAGGTCCGCATCACCGCTTCTGACGTGGGCAAACGAGTCTCCGTCCGGCGCTTGAGCGATGCTGGTGCCCCGGGTGAGAAGTTCACCGACACCGTGGGCGTTCTCACATCATGGGACGACGGTGTGCTGCTGATCACAAAGAAGAGCGGGGAGTCCGTGCGTGTCGCGGAGGCGGCGCTGGTCGCCGGGAAGGTCGTGCCGCCCGCGCCCGCGCGCCGGCGCGGGCCCGCCGCCTCCTACGAGGAGCTGGCGCGGGTCGCCGCGCGGGCCTGGCGGCCGGTGGAGAGCGAGCGGCTCGGCGAGTGGGAGCTGCGGGCCGCCGCCGGCTTCACCCGGCGGGCCAACTCCGTCCTGCCGCTCGGCGATCCGGGGCTGCCGCTCGACGAGGCACTGACCGCCGTACGCCGCTGGTACGGCGCACGCGGCCTGCCGGCGTACGTCCAGACCGCCACCGGGGCCGCGGGCACGCAGGAGCTGCTGTGCGCGGAGCTGGAGCGGCGCGGCTGGGTGCGGGAGGTGACGGCCGAGGTGTGGACCGGTGCTCTGGCTCCGGTCGCCGACCTGGCGGAGGGGACCGGCGCGGTCCTGTCCCGGGAGGCGGACGAGGCGTGGCTGGCGCGGTACCGGCGCAAGGGCGTGAGTGACGTGGCCCTGAGGGTACTGGGCGGTGGGGAATCGGTGTGGTTCGCGACGGTGCCCGGGGCGGACGTCCCGGCGGCGATCGGGCGGTGTGCCGTGGACGGGCGGTGGGCCTCCTTCGCGGCCGTCGAGGTCGACCCCGCGCAGCGGCGCCGGGGACTCGCGACCACCGTCATGGCCGCCCTGGCCCGGCGGGCGCTCGACGAGGGGGCGTCGGCGGCCTGCCTCCAGGTGGAGACGGACAACGCGGGGGCGCGGGCGCTGTACGCCGGGATGGGCTTCGCCGCGCACCACGCCTACCACCACTACCGGGAGCCCACGGATTCCGGGGCGGACCGGTAACCGATCGCCGTGAAAGGGCACGAGCCAGCCATGCGTCATCCCCGTCCCCCGTCCCCGGAACGCTCCGCCGAGCTGCGGCGGCGGTTCGCCGAAGAGGCGCGGTCCGAGCGGCCCGACCTGGCCACGCTGTGCCTGCTGGTGGGCGCGGAGGCGGACGGGGCGCTGGACGAGGCGGGGCTGGACGCGGCGCAGATGGAGCTCGACCGGCTCGCCGGACAGCTGCCGTTCCGGCCGGGCACGCCGCGGGCCTGGGCGGCGGCGCTGCGGGACCTGCTCGGCGGGCGGTATGGGTTCCACGGGGCCGCCGCGGACTACCGGCGGCTGGAGTCGTCGTTGCTGCACGAGGTGCTGCGGCGCCGGCGCGGGCTGCCGATCCTGCTGTCGGTGGTGTGGCTGGAGGTCGCCCGGCGGGCGGGGGCGCCGGTGTACGGGGTCGCGCTGCCGGGGCACTTCGTGGTCGGGTTCGGGCCGGAGTTCAGGCCGGAGGAGGAGCGGGTGCTCGCCGATCCGTTCGACGGGGGCCGGGTGCTCAGCGGGAACGACGCGGAGGTGCTGGTAGCGGGGGCGACGGGGGCCGCCCTGCAACCGTCGATGCTGGAGCCCGCGGCGCCGCTGGAGGTGGTGTCGCGCATCCTGAACAACGTCCGGGCGTGGGCGGCGGCCCGGCCGGAGCGGTCGGACGTCGCCCTGTGGGCGATCGAGCTGGCGTTGCTGCTGCCGGCGCACGCGGCGCGATTGCGGTACGAGCGGGCCCGGTTGCTGGTGCAGCGGGGGGAGTTCTCGGCGGGGGCCGGGGAGCTGGAGGCGTACGCGGACGTCGTGGGGGCGGTGGACGAGGCGGTCGCGGAGCAGGTGCGGGGGGAGGCGCGGGCGGCCCGGGCGATGCTGAACTGACCACCGACGGACCGAACGCCTGCCTGCGCCGAGGGGGCGCCCGGCACTCGCCGGGCGCCCCCTCGTGAGTGACGTCAGCTGGGGTCGGTCTCGATGACCGCGACGCGGTCGGTCTTGCTCTTCAGGGCCTGGCGCAGGGCGCCGTAGACGTCCTCGGGGGTGACGGGCGTCTTCTCACCGTTGGCGCGGGTGATGAGCACACCGTCGAACGCTCCGCCGTAGAGGTCCTCGAGGGCCTTCAGGTCGGGCTTGTCGACCAGCTTGCCGTCGACGGCGGTGACCCGGAGGAACTTCCACAGGGACTTCTCCGGACTCATCGGGACGGAGTGCGCGGCGTCGGTCCGCACGGTCACCTTGGCCGACATCGCCGGCTCGGCGAACTCCTTCATCATCCGGTCGACCTCGGCCTTGGAGACCGTGGGCTGCTGGGTGGTGGTCGGCACGTTCACGGGGGTGGCGGTGCCCGTCTCCACCTGGGCGCGGTACGCCGCCTGCACGGCCTCGGTCGACTTGCCGACGTCTATGCCCTTGCCGGCCTTGCCGTAGACCGGGACGGCCTTGCCCGCCTCGAACGCGATGGTGCCCTCGGTCACCGACCCGGCCCCGCCGGCGGCGTCCTCCAGGGCGGCGTGCAGCTTCTCCTCGTCGACGGGCATGACCGGGTCGACGACCCGCTGCTGCCCGAAGAGGGAGCCGATCACGGAGACCGGGTTGTAGTCGCTCGTCGCCGCGGCGCTGGCCGTGGCCTGCGTGTCGAGCTGGAGTCCCGCCTGGTCCGGCTTCAGGGAGACGGTCTCGCCGCCCACCGTGAGCTTGAGCGGCTTGCTCGCGCGGGCGGCGAGGACGTCGTCCAGCTTCTCGACGGCGTCGTCGCGGGTACTGCCGCCGATGTCGACGCCGAGCACGGTGGTGCCCTTCGGCACGTCGGAGCGGTTCATGAGCAGGCCGGCGCCGTAGGTGACGCCGGCGATCACGACCAGGCCGCCGACGAGCAGGGAGAGCTTGCCGCGCCCCTTCTTCTTGGCCGGCTTGGCGGAGCCCGCCGGGGGCGCGGAGACCGGCTCCGGCAGCTTCGGGGGCGTGTGCGGCCGCGGTCCGTCGGCGGACGCGCCCTGGAACGGAACGTTCCGGTCGGTCGGCACGACGGGGATGCCGCTGGTGACGGTGTTGCCGGAGACGTGGTCCGGGTTGCCGTAGCCGGGGGTGGCCGGCTCGGGGGCCGGCTTCTGCGGGGTGAGGATCGCGGTGTCATCGCTGAGACCGCCGCTGAGACCGCCGCTGTGTGAGCCGCTCGGGCCGCCGCCGGGGCCGCGCCGGGCGGCATCGGGACCGGCACCGGGGCCTTGGGGCCTGCCGGGACCACCCGGACCGCCGGGACCACCGGGGCCGCCGGGACCACCGGGGCCGCCAGGGCCACCCGGACCGCCCAGGCCGTGGAATGCGGGCCCGCGCTGTCCGTCGGACGCGCCGGGGCCGCCGAGACCGCCGGCCGGGGGCGGCGCCAGCGTGCTGTCCCCGGTGACCGGGCCGCTGGTCGGGCCCGCGGGGCCCCGGGTGTCGCCGTACGGGGACTGCCCGGTCGGGCCGCTGTGCGCACTGCCGGAACCGGAGCCTCGGCCGCCCTGACCGTTCCCGGAGAAGAACGACGGGTCGTCGCGGCGCGGTTCGGTGCCGCTGTCGGCACCCGGGCGGCTGCCGTTGCCGTTGCCCAGCGGCCCCGCCGCCAGTGCCTCGGTGACGTCGAAGGAGCCGGTGCCGCCGCCGTGGCCGGGCGCCACGGGTCCGCCGGTCGCCCCGGAGAGGCCGGCGCCCTTGGCGGAGCCGGGGCGGGAACCGCCCGGCACGTTCATGGAGCCGACGACGCCACCGGGACGGGCACTCCCGCCGCCCGGGTGCGCACCGTTACCGGTACCGGACGCACCGGCACCCGGGCCCGCGGAAGCGGCACCCGGCGTACCGGTCGTCACACCCGAACCGGCGCGCAGACCGGCGCCGTTGGTGGAGCCGCCACCCGGAGTGCCCTTGCCGGGGCCGGACTTGCGCGGCGCGAACCAGTCGCTGGTCGGCTTGTCCTCGCCGGGCCGGGCGTGCTGCTCGGGCTCGGCGGACGTCTCGACGGCGCCCGGGGGCGGCGCGGCGGCGCTCGGCGCCGGCGCGGGCCACTCGGCCGTCGTCTCCGTGTCACCGGGGGCGTCCTCGGCGTCCGCGACGGGCTTGCGCACGACGACCGGCGGAATGGGCCGTGATCCGGGGATGTTGATCCGGATGCGGGTCGTCACCGTCGTCTCGGTCTTGCGGTCCTCCGGCCGCGAGGCCGAACGGCCCGCGTCCGCACCGGCGTCGGAAGCCATGGGTGTCCCGTAGGGCGGGGTGCCCGAGGGGTATGCGGCTCCGCCGCGCCCGTGGGGCCCGGAGGACGAACTGTCAGTTTCACGACTCAAGGCAGGTTCTCCCGGTTGGCTCCGCCGCCCGTCACACCTTCACAGCGGGCGGCTCGGCGGCGCGCACCACCATACTGGCCACTTCTGACGCGTATCCCGTGACCGTTGGGGAAACCCACACCGGACTCGCACGCCCGCGTCATGGCGAAGTAGTACGTCATTTGCGAAGTCGGACGGCGTCGCCGTCCGGTTGCCGCACCGGCGCGAGGGTGGCGCAGATCACAGCGAGAGCGATCCCGCCGAGCAGGAAAAGATAGGTGCCGCCGCCGGCGGCGAAGAGGAAGTCGCCCTCGGGACGGCTGGTGGTCAGCAGGATCACGGCGAGGCCCCATCCGACGGCGGGCGCGACGGCCCCGCCCCGGCGCCCGACGGCCCGGCCCGCGCCGAGGCAGAGTCCCGCCTCGGCGGCCAGCGCGAGCAGCAGCCCGCCCGGGAACCATCCCGGCTGCACCAGCGCCCCCGCCGCTCCGACGACGGCGCCGAGCACGAAGAGCCCCAGGTAGAGGGCGATCCGCCCGAGGGACGGCGCGTGCAGCGGCCGGGCCAGGGCGGAGGTCGCCGGCTCGGTACGCCCGCTCACGGCGCCTCCCCGGTCTCGATTCCGGCGAACAGGTCGCTCTCGCGCCCGTGGCCGTCGTCGGCCCGCTCGCCGCGGACCAGTTCGTAGTACTCGGTGGTGAAGACCGGCTGGGCCAGTTCGTTGGAGAGGACGAAGTACGGTCCGGCCACGGTGATCTGCGTGGCGTGGGCGCGCATGGCGGCGGTCTTGGCGGCGTTCGCGCTGCCCTCGCCGCGGATCTCGGTGGTGATCCGTTCGTCGTCGACGACGCCCGGTACGTCCTCGACGCCGGCCGCCTTCTCGAAGGGCAGGCCGGGCAGCTCGTCGCGGAGGCGGGCGAAGGCGTCCTCGGCGACGGTGCGCGGCACGCGGTTCCAGTAGACCTTGGCGACCGGGCAGCCCGCCTCGGCGGCCAGCTCGGCGGCGCGCATGGCGATGCGGTGGGCCTGGATGTGGTCGGGGTGGCCGTATCCGCCCTCGGGGTCGTAGGTGACGAGGACCTGCGGACGCACCTCGCGGATCACCTCGACGAGGAGCTCGGCGGCCCGGTCGACGTCGGCCTGCCACAGGCAGCCGGGGTCGTCGTTGTCGGGCAGTCCCAGCATCCCGGAGTCGGCGAACCGGCCCGGCCCGCCGAGCAGCCGGAAGTCGTCGACGCCGAGCGCGCGCATCGCGGCCGCCAGCTCCCCTCTGCGGTGCCCGCCCAGGGCCGCTCCGGACAGGTGTGCCAGCTCGGGCGGGATGACCTCGCCACGCTCACCGAGGGTGCAGGTCACCAGCGTCACGTGGGCGCCTTCGGCGGCGTACCTGGCCATGGTGACGCCGTTGTTGATCGACTCGTCGTCCGGGTGCGCGTGCACCAGCAGCAGACGCCGGGCGGGGAGTTCCGTCATGGGCTCCACCCTAAGAGGCGTCGGCCCCGTCCCTGTAACGCGGGAGACCGTCCGTGCGAATCGTCCACTTCGCGACGGTGACCTCCTCGCCGCAGACGCGGGCCGCGGCGGGTGGGCATCCGGCGGTCGCGGCGCGGGCAGCCGGTCACCGCGCGCGTCGGTGCCCTCGCCGCGGAGGGTGCTGCCGATGACGTACGGCGCGAGGCGGAGACCGCGACGGACCGCCGAGCGGCTCCCCCGGCGCGGGGTTCAGCGGTACGGCACGGCGTGACGGAGGGGCGAGCATGCCGGTGGGCCGGGAGGTGGACGCCGACGGTGACCGGGCACTATCCGTAGTCGGTGGGACGGCAGTCGGGGTGCCGTACGCGGTCGAGAACTGATCCGGCGACTGCCGGCCCGGAGGAGGGCGCACTCCGCTCAGAGCGTGAACGCATTCCGCCGAATGTCCTCCAGGCGCTCAAATGAGCGACTCAAGGACAGAGATGCCGAAGTGTTCACGCTTCAGGGGAGTGGGCCGCCTCCTCAGAAGTTGATGCTGCCGATCATCCCCGCGATGTTCGTCGTCAGCTCACTGATCGTGGGAGCGATCGTCGACGAGGCCAGGTAGAAGCCGAGGAGCATGCACACGACGGCGTGCCCCGCCTTCAACCCCGACTTCTTGACCAGCAGGAAGACGATGATCGCCAGCAGCACAACCGCCGAAATCGAGAGTGCCACGGCGGCTCACCTCCAATAAGCCCAGGGACATGGGGGGGTCGGACGCAGTCGAACGCAGGAAACCTTGGGACAGATAAATCCACGCAGCGGGCACCTGGTTGATACCCACCATGCGCCAGTGATCATAACTATCCATGCGCGCGCATCTCTCGGCGCACAGCCGCACAAGGGGGCGCATGGCCAATATGGTCAGGGCATGACGACCGAGTCCGACTCCTTCCCCAAACGGCACGCCCGCACCCAGCGGTTCACGCTCGGCGCGCCGCGTTCGTTCACTGTGGCGCCCGATGGTTCGCGGGTCGCCTTCCTGCGCTCCGGCACCGGCACGGACCGGGCCAACTCGCTGTGGGTCCTCGATGTCGAGGAGGGCGGCGAGCGCGTCGCCGCCGACCCGCGCGCCCTCCTGGGCGGCGCCGAGGAACATCTCTCGCCCGAGGAGCGGGCACGGCGCGAGCGCAGCCGCGAAGGCGGCGCCGGCATCGTCGGCTACGCCACCGACGCGGCCGTCGAGCTGGCCTCTTTCGCATTGTCAGGGCGGCTCTTCGCGGCCGAGCTGCGGGCCGGTACGGCACGCGAACTGTCCACCCCCGGCCCGGTGATCGACCCGCGCCCCTCCCCCGACGGCCGGCACATCGCCTACGTCGCCCAGGGGGCGCTGCGGGTCGTGGGGGCCGAGGGGGACGGCGACAGGGCACTGGCCGAGCCGGACGCGGAGGGCGTCGCCTACGGGCTCGCCGAGTTCGTCGCCGCCGAGGAGATGGGGCGCGGCCGGGGCTTCTGGTGGGGTCCGGAGTCGGACCGGCTGCTGGTGGCGCGCGTGGACGACACGCCGGTGAGCCGCTGGTGGATCTCCGACCCGGCCCACCCCGAGCGTGATCCACAACACGTGCGGTACCCGGCGGCGGGCACCGCCAACGCGGACGTGCGGCTGTTCGCGATCGGGCTCGACGGGGGGCGCACGGAGGTTCTCTGGGACCGGGCGCGGTATCCGTATCTGGCGCGCGTGCACTGGTCAGCGGCGGGTGCGCCGCTCCTCCTCGTACAGGCGCGCGACCAGCGCAGCCAGCTGTTCCTGGCCGTGGACACCGAGTCCGGGGCGACCCGGATGGTGCACGCCGACGAAGATCCGATTTGGCTGGAACTCTTCCCCGGCGTCCCCTGCTGGAGCCCCTCCGGGCAGCTCGTGCGGATCGCCGACGAGGGCGGCGCGCGCGTCCTGGCAGTCGGTGAACGACTGCTCACCGGAGCCCAGTTGCATCTGCGGGCCGTACTGGACGTCTCCGGCGACGACGTGCTGGTTTCCGCTTCGGCCGGCGAGGAGGCGGCCGAGCCGGAGACGGGCGAAGTGCACGTGTACCGGGTGAACGAGCTCGGTGTGGAGCGCGTCTCGCAGGAGCCCGGCGTGCACGCGGCGGTGCGTGCCGGGGGCGTGACCGTTCTCGTCTCCGCCACTCTCGACCGGCCGGGCGCCCGGGTCCAGGTCCTGCGGGACGGGAAGCCGGCGGCGACCGTCGCCTCTTACGCCGAAGACCCCGGTCTGTCCCCGCGCGTGACCCTCACCCAGGGGGGCGCACGCCGTGTCCCGTGCGCCGTGCTTATGCCAAGGGACTACCACGGTGACACCCCCCTCCCCGTCCTCCTGGACCCGTACGGTGGCCCGCACGGCCAGCGCGTGGTGGCCGCGCACAACGCCCACCTCACCTCGCAGTGGTTCGCCGACCAGGGGTTCGCGGTGGTCGTCGCGGACGGGCGGGGTACTCCGGGGCGCTCCCCCGCCTGGGAGAAGGCCGTCAAGGACGACATCGCCGCCGTCGTTCTCCAGGACCAGGTGGACACACTCCAGGCGCTCGCCGCCGACTTCCCGCTCGACCTGGACCGCGTCGCCATCCGCGGCTGGTCCTTCGGCGGCTATCTGGCAGCCCTGGCGGCCGTGCGCCGTCCGGACGTCTTCCACGCCGCCGTCGTGGGCGCCCCCGTCACCGACCTGCGCCTCTACGACACCCACTACCAGGAGCGCTACGTCGGCCACCCGGACGAGCAGCCGGAGGTCTACCGCCGCAACTCGGTGATCGACGACGGGGGCCTGGTCGACGCCGCCGAGCCGCACCGCCCCATGATGATCATCCACGGGCTGGCGGACGACAACGTGGTGGTCGCCCACTCCCTGCGCCTGTCCTCGGCCCTGCTGGCCGCCGGCCGCCCGCACGAGGTGCTCCCGCTGTCCGGCGTCACGCACATGACCCCGCAGGAGTCGGTCGCCGAGAACCTGCTGCTGCTCCAGGTGGACTTCCTCAAGCGGTCGCTGGCACAGCGCCGCACGGATGCGCCCACCACTTAACACGCGGGCAACTTCGCCGAATCGGCACCGATATACGGACGCGCGACGCTGGTCGGCGTGCGGCCGTGCGGGTGCCGTGAGCGGGCCGGGGAGCCATGTCACCCCGGCCCGCTGCCGCGCCCACCGCCTCCGCCGCCTTCCGCTTCCCCCTCGGGGGGCACCACCCGCTTCTCCTCCGCGAAGTGGCACGCCGAGTCGTGGGCCGCGGGGCCGGGGACCGCACGGAACTCGGCGGGCACGGCGAGCGCCGGTACCTCCAGGGCGCACCGTTCCCGGGCCTTCCAGCAGCGGGTGCGGAAGCGGCAGCCGGAGGGGATGTCGGTCGGGGACGGGACGTCGCCGGCCAGGATGATCCGCTCGCGGCGCTCCCGGGCCTCGGGGTCGGGCACGGGCACCGCGGACAGCAGTGCCTGGGTGTACGGGTGGGTCGGGTGGTCGTAGATCTCGGCGTCCCGGCCGGTCTCCACGATGCGGCCCAGGTACATCACGCCGACCCGGTCCGAGATGTGCCGGACGATCGACAGGTCGTGGGCGATGAAGATGTAGGAGAGGTCGAACTCGTCCTGGAGCCGGCCCATCAGGTTGATCACCTGGGCCTGGACGGACACGTCGAGGGCCGAGACCGGCTCGTCGGCGACGATGATCTCCGGGCGCAGGGCGAGGCCCCGCGCGATGCCGATGCGCTGGCGCTGGCCGCCGGAGAACTGGTGGGGATAGCGGTTGATGTACTCCGGGTTGAGGCCGACGACGTCCAGCAGGTGCTGCACCCTTCCGCGCCGGTCGCCCTTCGGGGCCACCTCCGGGTGGATGTCGTACGCCTCCCCGATGATGTCGCCGACCGTCATGCGGGGGTTGAGGGAGGTGTACGGGTCCTGGAAGACCATCTGGATGTTGCGGCGTACGGCCTTGAGGGCCCTGCCCGAGAGCTTGGTGATGTCCTCGCCCTTGTAGCGGATCTCCCCCGCCGTCGGCCGCTCCAGGTTCACCAGCATCTTCGCGACCGTGGACTTGCCGCAGCCGGACTCGCCGACGATGCCCAGGGTCTCGCCGCGGGCCAGTTCGAAGTCGACGCCGTCGACGGCCTTCACCGCGCCGACCTGCTTCTTGAAGAGGATGCCGGAGGTCAGCGGGTAGTGCTTGACCAGCCCCCTGACCTCGAGGATCGGCTCAGCCATGCAGGCACTCCCTCCAGAAGTGGCAGGCGCTGCCCCGTTCAGCGTCGGACTCCGTCACGTCGTAGAGGGGCGGTACGTCGGTGCGGCAGACGTCCTGGACCATCGGGCAGCGGGGGTGGAAGGCGCAGCCGGGCGGGATGCGGGTGAGGTTGGGCGGCAGGCCCCTGATGGCGTAGAGCTCCCGGCCCTTCTGGTCCAGGCGCGGGATCGACTCCAGCAGGCCGCGGGTGTACGGGTGGGCCGGCGCCTTGTAGATGTCGTGGACCGGCGCCGTCTCCACGATCCGGCCCGCGTACATCACGGCGATCTTGTCGGCGACGTCGGCGACCACGCCCAGGTCGTGGGTGATGAGGATCAGGCCCATGTGCAGCTCGCGCTGGAGTTCCGCGAGGAGGTCCATGACCTGGGCCTGGACGGTGACGTCGAGGGCGGTGGTCGGTTCGTCGGCGATGATGAGCTTCGGTTCCAGGGCCATCGCCATGGCGATCATGATGCGCTGGCGCATGCCGCCGGAGAACTGGTGCGGGTACTGCCGCACCCGCTCCTTCGCGGCCGGGATGCGGACGCGGTCCATCAGCTCGACGGCCCTGGCCCGGGCGTCCTTGCGGGACATGCCGCGGTGCACGGTGAACATCTCGCCGAGCTGGTCGCCGACGGTGAGGACGGGGTTCAGCGCCGACAGCGCGTCCTGGAAGATCATCGCCATCTCGGCGCCGCGGACCTTCCGGCGTTCCTCCTCCTTCAGCTTCAGCAGGTCCCGGCCCTCGAAGAGGACCTCGCCGGCGGTGATCCGGCCCGGCGGCGTGTCGAGGATGCCCATGACCGTCTGGGCGGTGACGGACTTGCCGGAGCCGGACTCGCCGAGGACGGCCAGGGTCTCGCCCGCGTCGACGCCGTAGCTGACGCCGTTGACGGCCTTGGCGACGCCGTCCCGGGTGCGGAACTCCACGTGCAGGTCGCGCACTTCGAGCAGCATGCGGCGGCTCACCTCAGCTTCGGGTCGAGGGCGTCGCGCACCGCGTCGCCGAGCATGATGAACGCGAGGACGGTGACGGCGAGGGCCCCGGAGGGCCAGAGCAGGGCGTGCGGTGCGTTGCGCACGTAGGGGGCGGCGGCGGAGATGTCGATGCCCCAGGAGACGCTGGGCGGCTTGAGGCCGACGCCGAGGAAGGACAAGGTCGCCTCCAGGGAGATGTAGGTGCCGAGCGCGATGGTGGCGACGACGATGACGGGGGCGACGGCGTTGGGCGCGATGTGGCGCAGCAGGAGGCGGGAGTGGGAGGCGCCCAGCGCCCGCGCGGCCTGGACGTAGTCGTTCTGCTTGGCGGTGATGACGGAGCCGCGGGCGATGCGGGAGATCTGCGGCCAGCCGAGCAGCACGATGAAGCCGATGACCGGCCAGACGGTGTTGCTGGTGATGACGGAGAGCAGCACCAGACCGCCGAGGACGACCGGGATCGCGAAGAAGACGTCGGTGATCCGGGACAGGATCGCGTCCCACGCACCGCCGAAGAAGCCGGCGAGGCCGCCGAGGACGCTGCCGAGGACGGCGACGCCGAGCGTGGCGAGGACGCCGACCGCCACCGACGTACGGGCGCCGTAGACGGTACGGGTGTAGACGTCGCAGCCCTGGCCGTTGAAGCCGAAGGGGTGGCCGGACTGGGAGCCCTCCTGGGCCTTGGCCAGGTCGCACGTGAGGGGGCTGCCTGAGGTGATCAGGGACGGCCAGATCGAGATGACGAACAGGAAGAGGATCACCAGGGCGGAGATGATGAAGACCGGGTTGCGGCGCAGGTCGTGCCAGGCGTCGGACCAGAGGCTGCGAGGCTTGTCCCGCGATCCGGTCCCCTCATGACCGTCCGGGCCGCCGGGTGTCTTCTCCAGCGTCACCGCCTCGCTGGCGCCGAGGTCCATCGTCCCGCCCATGCCGGTGCCGGCGACGGCGCGTTCGGGCTCGTACGGCTGCTGCTGCTCAGGCATAGCGGATCCTCGGGTCGAGTACGGCGTACAGGAGGTCGACGAGGAGGTTCGCGACGAGGAAGACGAGGACCAGCACGGTGACGAAGCCGACGACGGTCTGCGTGTTCTGCCGGAGGATGCCCTGGTAGAGCTGGTAGCCGACACCGTGGATGTTGAAGATCCGCTCGGTGACGATGGCGCCGCCCATCAGGGCGCCGATGTCGGTGCCGATGAAGGTGACGACCGGGATCAGGGAGTTGCGCAGCAGGTGCCGGGTGATGACCCGGTGGCGGGGCAGGCCCTTGGCGATGGCGGTGCGGACGTAGTCGGAGCTCCGGTTCTCCGCGATGGAGGTGCGGGTCAGCCGGGTGACGTACGCCAGCGAGACCGAGGCGAGGACCAGGCCGGGGACGATCAGCTCGCCGACGCGGGCGTCGGTGGAGACCGCCGGGTCGATCCAGCCCCACTTGACGCCGAGCAGCAGCTGGAGCAGCAGGCCGGTGACGAAGGTCGGGACGGAGATGACGACCAGGGTGAGCAGCAGGACCCCGGTGTCGACGGGGCGGCCGCGGCGCAGGCCGGTGACGACGCCGAGGACGATGCCGAGGACGATCTCGATGAGGATGGCGATGACGGTGAGCCGGATGGTGACCGGGAACGCCGTGCCCATCAGCTCGGTGACCGGCTGCCCGTTGAAGGCGGTGCCGAAGTCGCCGGTGAAGACGTTGCCCATGTAGGTGACGTACTGCTGCCACACGGGCTGGTCGAGGCCGAACTCGTGCCGCAGCCGCGCGGCGGTCGCCGGGTCGCACTCCCGGTCGCCGCAGAGTCCCGCGACGGGGTCGCCCATCACGTTGACCATCAGGAAGATCAGCAGCGTGGCCCCGACGAAGACCGGGATCATCTGGAGCAGCCGCCGGACGACGTAGCGTCCCATGGCGCCCCCTCAGCCGACCTTGATCTCGTTGTAGACGGGGACGCTGAACGGGTTGAGCTCCACGTCGGACAGCCGCTGCGAGTAGCCCGCGCTGCCGTTCTGGTACCAGAGCGGGATGGCTCCCATCTCGTCCCGCAGGACCTCCTCGGCCTGCTGGAAGAAGCCGATGGCCTTGGCGGTGTCGGTCTCGGCGTTCGCCTTGTCGACGAGGTCGTCGAACTTCTCGTCGGACCACTTGCCGTCGTTGGAGGAGGCGTTGGTGTAGTAGAGCGGCTGGAGGAAGTTCTGGATGAGGGGGTAGTCCATCTGCCAGCCGGCGCGGAAGGGGCCGCTCATCTTGCGGTCGGTGATCTGGTTGCGGAAGTCCGCGAAGGTGCCGACCGGGTTGCCCGCGCAGGCGCGGTCGTTGTCCAGGGCGTTGTTGATGGAGTTGCAGACCGCGTCGACCCACTGCCCGTGGGATCCGGTGTCGGCGTTGTACGTGATCCTGACCTGTCCGCCGGGGAGGCCGCCGCCTTCCCTGATCAGCTTCTTGGCCTCGTCGGGCCGGTACTCGCAGGCCTCGCCGCAGAGGCC
Organism: Streptomyces sp. WG5; assembly: GCF_049974565.1. Taxonomy (NCBI): domain Bacteria; kingdom Bacillati; phylum Actinomycetota; class Actinomycetes; order Kitasatosporales; family Streptomycetaceae; genus Streptomyces; species Streptomyces sp. WG5. The sequence continues at coordinate 57,227 of NZ_JBNGGC010000022.1, forward strand.
CGCTCGGTAGCCGCCGTCGGCGCCGAGGACGGGTGAGGTCCAGTCGGTGGCCGGGGTGCGGGTCTGCTGGAAGATCGTGTCCGTGATCTGCTTGCGGTCGATCGCCATGGACAGGCCCTTGCGGACCTTCTCGGAGCCGGGCTTGCTCCAGTCGTCGTCGTAGAACGGGAACGCGAGTGTCTGGATGATGCCGGCCGGGGTGTTGATGTACCGGTCGCCGAGGTCCTTCTTCACGTTCTTGAGCTGGGCGGCGGGAACGTCGTCGACGAGGTCGAGGTTGCCGGCCATCAGGTCGGTGTAGGCGGTGTTGTTGTCGGTGTAGACCTTGAGGTCGACGCCGCCGTTCCGCGCCTTGTCCGGTCCCGGGTACTCCTCCCACTTGCGCAGGGACATCTGGGCGCCGCGGGTGTAGTTGTCCACCAGGTACGGGCCGTTGCCGACCGGTTTCTTCAGCCAGGCGTCGTGGTCGTCGAAGAAGGCCCGGGGCAGCGGCGCGAAGGCGGGGTAGCCGAGGGTGTCGGGGAACGTCGAGAACGTCTGGCTCAGCTCGACGGTGAAGGTGCGGGGCCCGGTCACCTTCAGCCCGGAGAGCGTGTCGGCGCTCTGCTCACCGCTCTCCGGGTGGGTCCGGTCGTAGCCGTCGATGTACGCGAAGAAGTAGGCGTTGCGCTGGTTGTTCCTCAGGCTCGCGCCGTAGTTCCAGGCGTCCACGAAGGACCGGGCGGTGACCTTCTCGCCGTTGCTGAAGGTCCAGCCGTCCTTGACGGTGATCGTGAAGTTCCGCGAGTCGGAGGTCTCGATCTTCTCGGCGAGCATGTTCTCGGCCTCGCCGGTCTCGGGGTCGTACTTCTTCAGCCCCCGGAAGATCATGTCGAGGACCTTGCCGCCCTGCACCTCGTTGGTGTTGGCCGGCTCCAGCGGGTTCTGCGGGTCGCCCCAGGAGGAGCTGAGGACCGCGCTCGTGTCTCCGCCGCTGCCGCCCCCGCCTCCGCAGGCGGTCGCCGCGAGGGCTGCCGCCGCCACGCATGCCGCCCACCTGGCGTGCCTGGCTCCGCCCATGGGGTGCCTCCTCGTGCCCAGCCGCGTCCGGCTCGTTCGCTGACTCGTCCACTGACTCGTCCACTGATCCATTACCGGCCAGCATCGGGGCAAAAGGCGCACATCGCACACGCAGGCCCCCCTTTGGAGGAACCCAACATCCCGCTGCCGGCGCCTGACGGTCCGTCGGGGCGAAGGCTCCGGCCCTCCGCTAAAGGATCTTGAATTTGGACGCAACGGATCTTCGCGATCCGATGCCGAACCGTTCCATTCCGAACCCTGGGTGTACACATTTCGACGACCTGGAGTCCGCATAACGAACGCCTTGCCTGTTTGGTCCGATTGGCCCGGCCCAGGGCACGGATCGATCACAGCACGCTACACGCGTAACTACGGTTCACCCAAGAGAAGGTAAAGAAGGTAAAGAGAAAGCCAAGCCGCTCCGGTTTTTATTGACCTTGAACGAATTGCGTTGAAAAAGTCCGGCGTAGCCCGTAGGGGGACGCCCTGCGGAGTCATCAGACCCTCCCTTGGGCCAGGAGCACCATGACCCCCCCAACTCCAGCAGCGGCTGCCCCGCTCGAGGTGACCGACGACAGCGTCGCCAAGTCGCCCACGCCCACCACCCCTCAGGGCAGCGAGAGCCGCTCTCCGGGCCGCCTGGCCTGGAAGCGCTTCAAGCGCGACCGCGCGGGCGTCATATCCGCGTGCATCGTGATCTTCTTCTTCGTGATCGCGCTCGCCGCGCCGCTCATCGCCAAGCTGTACGGCAAGGACCCGTACACCACGTACGCCAGCCAGCGCCCCGAACTGCTCGACGCCTTCTCGTACCCGGCCGGCCCCAACGGCGGTATGAGCTCGGAGTTCTGGTTCGGCATCGAGCCGCAGCTCGGCCGGGACGTCTTCACCTTCCTGCTCTACGGCATCCGGACGTCGCTGGGCATCGCGGTGGCCACCACGCTGGTCACCGCCCTGCTCGGCATCGTGATCGGCACCACGGCGGGCTACCTCGGCGGCAAGACGGACTACCTCGTCGGCCGGGTGATCGACATCCTGCTGTCGTTCCCGTCCACGCTGTTCTTCATCGCCTTCATGCCGGTCATCTACGGCCTCTTCGTCGCCCCCGACGAGAACATCCCGACCTGGCTGCGAGCCGTCTCCCTGATCATCGTGCTGTCCGGCTTCGGCTGGGCCTCCCTCGCCCGGCTGCTGCGCGGCCAGGTACTCGGCCTGCGCGAGCGGGAGTTCGTGGAGGCCGCGAAGGTCACGGGCGCCTCGCCGATGCGGATCGTCTTCAAGGAGCTGCTGCCCAACCTGTGGACGCCGATCATCATCCAGTCCACGCTGATGCTCCCGGCCTTCGTGACCGCCGAGGCGGGTCTGGCCTTCCTCGGTGTCGGCATGATCGACCCGACTCCGGACTGGGGCGTCATGATCCAGCGGGGTGCCCAGTTCTACACCGAGGACATCACCTTCATGCTCTTCCCGGGCCTCTCGATGGTGATCTTCGTCCTCGCCTTCAACCTGCTCGGCGACTCGGTGCGCGACGCGCTCGACCCGAAGTCCAAGCGCTGACCCGTCCCTCCCTCCGGTCCGTACACAGGAGTCCGGCCGGCCTTCTCCGTCCCGTATGACCATCCTTGGGGTGCATCATGGCTTTCTCCCGCAGAAACTTCCTCATAGCGACCGGTGTCGTCGCGGCCTCGTCGTCGGTCCTGACCGCCTGCGGCGGCGGTGACGACAAGGGCGGCTCGGCCAAGAACAACGGCCCCAAGGTCAGCGGCAGCAAGACCGTGGACATCCCGGTCGGTACGAAGGCCGACTCGACCGGCCCGGCCCCCGAGGTCAAGGGCGCGGTGAAGGGCGGGATCGCCTACTCGCTCGACCAGCAGGACATGGACCACCTGGACCCGGCGCAGATCTACTCCAACACCGAGGCCGCCATCACCGTGCCGATCCTGCGCGGTCTGACCGGCTACAAGGTCGACGACAAGGGCGGCGCCATCCTGGTCGGCGACGCCGCCACCGACGCCGGCACCATGAAGGACGGCGGCAAGACCTGGTCCTTCACCCTGAAGGACGGCCTGAAGTGGGAGGACGGGTCGGAGGTCACCGCGGACGACGTCCGCCACACCTTCGAGCGCGGTTTCGCGTCGTTCATCACCGAGGGCCCGACCTACATCAAGAAGTGGCTGCAGGGCGGCGACAAGTACGAGGGTCCGTACGAGGGCAAGCACCTCGACTCGATCGAGGTCGACGGCAAGACCATCACCTTCCGCCTCAAGGAGGCGCGCGGTGACTTCAACTTCACGGTCGCCATGCGTGGTTACGCCCTGGTGTCGAAGGAGCACGACACCAAGGAGAAGTACGACAAGCGTCCGTTCTCCTGCGGCCCGTACAAGATCGAGAGCCGCAGCATCGGCAAGTCGATGACGTACGTGCGCAACGAGCACTGGGACCCGAAGACGGACGCGATGCGCAACGCGTACCCGGACAAGTTCCAGTTCCAGTTCGGCTTCCAGCCGCTGGCCGCCACGGACCGCTTCATCGCGGACCAGGGCAACGACAAGCAGGCCATGGTGATCTTCAACGAGGTCGCCGCCGAGCGCGTCGCCCAGGTGCTCACCAACGCCGAACTGAAGAAGCGCGTCCTCACCGCGGTCGACGTGGCCACCTACTACTGGCCGATCAACATGACCCGCATCACGGACGTCAAGGTCCGCCAGGCCATCAACCACGCCTGGCCCCTGCAGCAGCTGCAGACGATCCGCGGCGGTGCCTCGGTGACCGAGGTGGCCACCACGATCCTCAGCCCGGTCACCCCCGGCTACGAGCAGTTCGACGTGTACGGCAAGACCAAGAAGCCCGGCGGCGACCCGGAGAAGGCCAAGGCGCTGCTGAAGGAGGCCGGCAAGGTCGGCCAGAAGCTGGTCATCGCCTACCAGCAGGGGGACAACGCCGTAAAGCAGGCCGTCGCGATCAAGAACGCGCTGGAGGCGGCCGGCTTCACGGTCGTCAACAAGCAGGTCGACAAGTCGACCTTCTACACCCAGATCGGCAAGATCGACAACGACTACGACCTGTTCGCCGCCGGCTGGAGCCCCGACTGGCCGGGCGGCTACTCGGTGTTCTTCCCCTGCTGGCACGGCAAGAACATCGGTGACGGCCAGCCGAACTACGCCCAGATGAACGACGCCGGCCTCAACAAGGCGATCGACGCGGCCTCCGCGATCACGAACCCGGAGGAGGCCAAGAAGGCCTGGGGCGCCATCGACCGCCAGGTCATGGAGCTGGCCGGCGCCGTGCCCGACTACCACCCCGTCCGCAACTGGATGTACGGGTCCAAGATCGGCAACGTCGTGTACGACGCCGGCAACAACTGCGTCGCGCTCTGCAAGCTGTACGTCAAGAAGTAAGCGCGCACCATCCCCCGGGGGCGGCCACCACCCACACGGCCGCCCCCTCGGGCCGGTCCACCCCCCTCCACCCCCGGCGACGGCGCCCCGTCCGGAAAGTCACGCCCCATGCTCCGCTTCCTAGTCCGCCGAGTCTCCGGCGCGATGGTCATACTGCTGATCATCAGCGCCATCACCTTCTGGCTCTTCTATGCCGTTCCGCGTGACCCCGCCATGATGTCCTGCGGCAAGAACTGCACACCGGAGAACCTGGCGCAGATCCGGGAGAACCTGGGCATCGACGAGTCGATCCTGATGCAGTACTGGCACTGGCTCGTCGGCATCTTCGCCGGCCGGGACTACGGCGGTTACGGCTACTGCGACGCGCCGTGCCTCGGCTACTCCTTCGCCAACCGCGAGCCCGTCTTCGGCACGATCATGGACCGACTGCCGCTGACCCTCTCGCTCGCCTTCGGCGCGGCCGTCGTCTTCGTGATCATCGGTGTCGGCGCCGGCATGCTCGCCGCGCTGAAGCAGGGCAAGTTCCTGGACAAGTTCGCCAGTTCCGTGTCGCTGCTCGGCTCCTCGCTGCAGATCTACTTCGTCGGCTACATCGCCATGTTCTTCCTGGTCTCGGAGCTCGGAGTCCTCAGCCAGCCGTCGTACACGCCGCTGACCGACGATCCGGCCGCCTGGGTGTCCGGCCTGCTGCTGCCCTGGCTCGTGCTGTCGATCATCTTCACCGCCAACTACACCCGTATGACGCGCTCCCAGATGGTGGAGCAACTCAACGAGGACTACGTACGCACCGCGCGGGCCAAGGGCCTGTCCAAGCGCAACGTCTTCTTCCGGTTCGCCTGGCGCGGTGCGATGGGACCGATCGTCACCCTCTTCGGCATCGACCTCGGTGTGCTGATCGGCGGCGCCATCATCACCGAGACGACCTTCAGCCTCCAGGGCATCGGCCGGCTCGCGGTCCAGTCCGTGAACCAGAGCGACCTGCCCATGCTGCTCGGTGTCACCGTGCTGGCGGCCGGCGCGATCGTGGTCTTCAACATCGTCGTCGACGCGGTCTACGCCCTCATCGACCCGCGGATCCGGCTCGCCTGACCTCCGTCCGTAGTAGTCGCCCCTCCCACCGCCCCACCCGGCTACCCCCCGCATCACCTCCTGGAGCGTCCCCGTGACGAGCACCGAACAGCAGCCCTTCCTCTCCGTCAGGGACCTGAAGGTCCACTTCTCCACCGAGGACGGCACCGTCAAGGCCGTCGACGGGCTCTCCTTCGACCTCGCCAAGGGCAAGACGCTCGGCATCGTGGGCGAGTCGGGCTCCGGCAAGTCGGTCACCAACCTGACGATCCTGGGCCTGCACGACCGGGACCGCACCGCGATCGAGGGCGAGATCCTCCTCGACGGCAAGGACCTGCTCACCGCCTCCGAGCGGGAGCTGGAGCGGCTGCGCGGCAACAAGATGGCAATGATCTTCCAGGACGCGCTGGCCTCGCTGTCGCCGTACCACACCATCGGCAAGCAGATCGGCGAGACGTACCGCAAGCACACCGGCGCCTCCAGGAAGGAGGCCCGGGAGCGGGCGATCGAGATGCTGCGCCGGGTGGGCATCCCGCAGCCGGAGACCCGGGTGGACGACTACCCGCACCAGTTCTCCGGCGGTATGCGCCAGCGCGCGATGATCGCCATGGCGCTGGTCTGCGACCCCGAGCTGCTCATCGCGGACGAGCCGACCACCGCGCTCGACGTGACGGTCCAGGCGCAGATCATGGACCTGCTCAAGGACCTCCAGCAGGAGTTCGGCACGGCCATCGTCTTCATCACCCACGACCTCGGTGTCATCGCGGACATCGCGGACGACGTGCTGGTGATGTACGGCGGCCGGTGCGTGGAGCGCGGTACCAAGGAGGAGGTGCTGCGCGATCCGCAGCACCCGTACACGCTGGGCCTGATGAGTTCCATGCCCAGCCTGGACGGACCGGTCGACGTGCCGCTGGCGCCGATCCCGGGCTCGCCGCCCTCGCTGCTCAACCCGCCCACCGGCTGCCGGTTCCACCCGCGGTGCGCCTTCGTCGAGAAGGTCGGCGGGGGACTGTGCTCCTCGGAGCAGCCCCCGCTGGACGTGGTGAAGGGCCGGGGCTCCGCCTGCCACCTTCCCCCTGAGCAGCGCAGCGAGCTGTTCGCCGACTTCGCCGGATCCCGGCACAACTGACGTACAAGAGACAGGACTTCACCATCATGAGCAACGCGGAAACGCTCCTGGACGTCAGCGGTCTGACCAAGCACTTCCCGATCAAGGGCGGCTTCCCGATCGCGCGTACGGTCGGGGCCGTGCGGGCGGTGGACGGCCTGGACTTCCAGGTGCGCGAGGGCGAGAGCCTGGGCCTGGTCGGCGAGTCCGGGTGCGGCAAGTCGACGACCGGCCGGCTGATCACCCGCCTGCTGGAGCCGACCGGCGGCAGGATCACGTACCGGGGCCAGGACATCACGCACGCCAAGCGGAAGGCGCTCGCGCCGATCCGGTCCGAGATCCAGATGATCTTCCAGGACCCGTACGCGTCCCTGAACCCCCGGCAGACGGTCGGCAAGATCGTCTCCGGTCCGATGGAGATCAACGGCATCGACCCGGCCGGCGGCCGGGAGAAGCGCGTCCGGGAACTCCTGGAGATCGTGGGTCTCAACCCCGAGCACTTCAACCGGTTCCCGCACGAGTTCTCCGGCGGTCAGCGCCAGCGCATCGGCGTGGCACGGGCGCTGGCCCTGGAGCCCAAGCTGATCGTGGCCGACGAGCCGGTCTCCGCGCTCGACGTGTCCATCCAGGCCCAGGTGGTGAACCTGCTCCAGAAGGTCCAGAAGGAACTGGGCATCGCCTTCGTCTTCATCGCCCACGACCTGGCCGTCGTGCGGCACTTCTCACAGCGCGTCGCGGTCATGTACCTCGGTAAGATCATGGAGATCGCCGACCGCGACGACCTGTACGGCAACCCGCGTCACCCCTACACGCGCGCCCTGCTGTCCGCCGTGCCCGAGGCCACGGTGGAGGACACGCCCCGCGAGCGCATCCGGCTCGTCGGCGACGTGCCCTCGCCCATCAACCCGCCCTCGGGCTGCCCCTTCCGCACCCGGTGCTGGAAGGCGACGGACAAGTGCGCGTCCGAGGCACCGCCGCTGGTGCAGGTGGAGGGCAACAAGGCCGGACACCTGACCGCGTGCCACTACCCCGAGACGGATGACGTACCCTCGCCCCGTCTCACCAAGAGCCCCCGGGCGGCCGCCTGACAACACCCCTTTTCTGTCGGCACCGCCCGCGGAACGGACCTCCTCGGCCCATTGACCCGAGCCCGGAACGTCCGCTCCAGGGAAACCGAGGGCCCGCGCCTCCCCAGGCACGGGCCCTCGGTCTGTTCGCCGCGGGGCCGGGTCAGCCCTCGTCCGGCTCCTCCAGCGCGGCCAGCGCCGGGTCCAGGACGATGTCCTCCCCGCGGGCGGCGATCGTCGGCTCCTCCGGGAAGTGGCAGGCCGTGAGGTGGCCGTCGCGGTTGCCGTCGATCCGGACCAGCGGCGGGGCCTCGCTCGCGCACCTGTCCTGCGCCTTCCAGCACCGGGTGCGGAAGCGGCAGCCCGACGGCGGGTTGATCGGGGACGGTACGTCGCCGGCCAGGCGGATGCGTTCGCGCCGGTCGCCGTCGCCGTCCGTCAGGTTCACCTCGGGCACGGCGGACAGCAGGGCGTGGGTGTAGGGGTGCCGGGGCCGGGTGTAGATGGAGTCCCGGTCGCCGACCTCGATCACCTTGCCGAGGTACATGACCGCGACGCGCTGCGAGAAGTGCCGTACGACGGCCAGGTCGTGGGCGATGAACAGGAACGCGATGCCCAGTTCCCTCTGCACCTTCTGGAGCAGGTTCACCACCTGGGCCTGGATGGAGACGTCGAGCGCGGAGACCGGCTCGTCGGCCACGATCAGCTTGGGCTCCAGGGCCAGCGCCCGTGCCACACCGATGCGCTGGCGCTGACCGCCGGAGAACTCGTGCGGGAAGCGGTTGAAGTGCTCGGGGTTGAGACCCACGATCTCCAGCAGCTCGCGGACGCGCTTCTCCCGGCCGCCCGCCGGGTCGATGCCGTTGATCTCCATCGGACCGGAGATGATCTTGCCGACCGTCTGCCGGGGGTTCAGCGAGGAGTACGGGTCCTGGAAGATCATCTGGATCTCGGACCGGATCGGCGCCAGCCCCTTGCGCCCCGCGTGGGAGATGTCCCGGCCCCGGTACGTGATCTTCCCGGCGGTCGGCTCCAGCAGGCGGGTGATCAGCCGGCCGGTCGTCGACTTGCCGCACCCGGACTCCCCCACCAGGCCGAAGCTCTCGCCGGAGTGCACGGTCAGGTCGATGCCGTCGACCGCCTGGACCTGGCCGACGGTCCGCCGGATGGGGAAGCCGCCCTTGACCGGGAAGTGCTTGGTCAGGCCCTCCGCCACCAGCAGCGGCTCCCCCGACCCGCCGGCCGCGGCCTCGCGCGGGGCGGGGAGGACGAGGTCTTCTTTCATGATTCCTCTTTCATGCGGCAGGTCCTCCTAGTGGGCGTCCCGGCCCGTCGGCCGGTCCTCCCCTACCCCAGCCGGGGCTTGATCTCGTCGACGAAGATGGTCTGCTTCTGCTCCGCCGTCAGATGGCACGCCGAGGACCGGTCCGCGCCCAGCAGCGGCCGCTCGGTGACACAGCGGTTGCCGCCGACCCGGTCCTGGAAGGTGCAGCGGGGGTGGAAACGGCAGCCGGACGGCGGGGTGAGCAGCGACGGCGGGGTGCCGGGGATCGGCGCGAGCGCGGCGCTGAGGTCGGAGTCCAGGCGGGGCATCGAGTTCAGCAGGCCCCAGGTGTACGGGTGCCGGGGCGCCCTGAGCACCTGGTCGGTGCTGCCCCGCTCCACCGCGCTGCCCGCGTACATCACCATGATGTCGTCGGCCACGTCGGCGATGACACCGAGGTCGTGGGTGATGAAGACGATCGCCGAGCCGAACTCCTGCTGGAGGTCCTTGAGCAGGTCGAGGATCTGCGCCTGCACCGTCACGTCCAGCGCGGTCGTCGGCTCGTCGGCGATGAGCAGGTCGGGGTCGCAGACCAGCGCCATGGCGATCATCGCGCGCTGGCGCATACCGCCGGAGAACTGGTGCGGGTAGTCCTTGGCGCGCTGGGCCGGGTTGGGGATGCCGACCTTGCCCAGCATCTCCACCGCCCGGTTCCAGGCCTCCTGCTTGGAGGAGCCGGTGTGCTTGCGGTACGGCTCGGCGATCTGCCGGCCCACCGTGTAGTACGGGGACATGGCCGTCAGCGGGTCCTGGAAGATCATGGCGATCCGGTTGCCGCGCAGCTGTTCCAGTTCCCGCTCGGTGGCGGTGACGAGCTCCTTGCCGTCGAAAACGATCTCGCCGTCGACCGTGGTCGTCCGCGGGTTGTGCAGGCCCAGGATCGTCAGGTTGGTCACGGACTTGCCGGACCCGGACTCGCCCACGATGCCCAGGGTCCGGCCCCGCTCGACGTCGAAGGAGAGACCGTCGACCGCCTTGACGACACCGTCCTCCGTGGCGAACCGCACGCTCAGGTCCCGGACCGACAGGAAGCCCTCGGGCCCCGTGGGCGGTGGCGCGCCCTCGGTCTTGGTCAGTGTGGTCACTCGATGCCCTCTTCCTAGGAAAGCCGGACGCGCGGGTCGATCCAGGCGTACGCGATGTCGACGAGGATGTTCAGCATCAGGATCATGAAGGCGCCGACCAGCATGACGCCCATGGTCAGCGGCAGGTCCTTGTTGACCGCGCCGTCCACGGCGAGCCGGCCGATGCCCTGCAGGGAGAAGGTCAGCTCGGTGACGACGGCGCCGCCGAGCAGGCTGCTGAGGTCGATGCCGAGGATGGTGACGATGGGGATGAGCGAGCCGCGCCAGGCGTAGCGGAAGAAGACGTACTTCTGCGACATGCCCTTGGCCCGGGCGGTGCGCACATGGTCCTCCGCCAGCTGCTCGACCAGCGAGGAGCGCGACATACGGGTGTACTGGGCGGTGAAGATGGTGGCCATCACGACCATCGGGATGGACAGGCCGACGAGCCAGCCGACCGGGTCCTCGGTGATGGGGACGTACTTGGGGTCCTCCATCACGCCCGTGCCGTAGACGAGGATCGCCAGGGCGATCGGGCCGAGGAAGTAGATCTGGAAGGAGCTGAGGACCATGGAGGCGCCGGTGGCCACCTTGTCGATGTGCGAGCCGCGCCGGAAGGCGGCGAGCATGCCCGTGCCGAGACCGACGATCAGGAAGACGATCGCGGCGCCGACGGTCAGCGACAGGGTGAGCGGGAAGCGGTCCTTGATGACGGTCCAGACCATTTCCCCCGAGTAGAAGGACTGCCCGAGGCACGGGGCGGCGCAGTGGCCCTCGGGGAAGTCCCGGCCCGTGACGATGCCGGACATGAAGTCCCAGAACTGCTGGGCGATCGGCAGGTTGAGGCCCAGGGCCTCGCGGATGTCTTCCAGTCTCGTGGCCGAGCAGTCCTTGCCGCAGGCCAGCGAGGCGTAGTCGGACGGGGCGGCGACGAAGAGGAAGAACGTCGCGGCACCGATCAGGAACAGGGTGACGAGGGCACCGACCGCGCGTCGGATGATGAACTGAAGCATGGCGGGATGGCTGCTCTCTGCGGAGGTGGTCGGGGATTTTCACGGAACCCTGGGGGTGCGCTCCGCCTGGTGCGCACCCCCGCAGTCAGCCGTAGAGAGTTACGACTTGAGGAACAGGCCGTTGACGTCGATGTAGCTGGCCTCGGTGCTGTAGCGCGCGCCGCCGATGTTCGAGCCGTAGAGCTGGAACGTCTTCGTGTACCAGAGCGGAGCGGACGGGTTGATCTCCTCCAGGATGTAGCGGTGGGCTTCCTTCCAGGTCGCCGCGGCCTCGGTCGGCTCCTGGGTGAGCGCCTTCTTGATCAGGTCCTGGACCTTGGGGTCGTTCATGTGCGAGTAGTTCGGCGCACCGTCGGCGACCTGGTCACCGTCGTAGATCGGCGTGACGACCGTGCCCGGGGACGGCCAGTCCTGGCCCCAGCCGGTGATGTACATGTCGTACGGGTTCTTGAGCTTGCCGATCTGCTCGTAGAAGCTCGCCGCGTCGACCTCCTTGGAGACGACCTCCAGGCCGACCTTGCTCAGCGCGTCTTCGACGGCGACCTTGCGCTTCTGCCCCGCCTCGCTGTTGCGGTAGGCGAAGACGAGCTTCTTCTCCGCGGCGGGGACGTCCTTGAGGAGTTCCTTGGCCTTCTCGATGTTGCCGGACGGTGTCTTCAGCCGGCCGTACGGGTCGTAGTCGGCCTCGTAGCCCGGCAGGGTCGGGGCGAAGAGGTTGGGCGCGACGTCGCCGCCGTACGCGCCGCCCTCGCCGGCGATGAGCGACTTGGAGTTGATGGCGTGGGTGATGGCGTCGCGGACCGCCTTGTTCTTGATCCGGTCCAGGTTGAACGTCAGCGTCATGACGTAGGGCTGGTAGCCCTTGATCGTGCGCTTGTTGACGGCCGGGTCGCCGACGACGTCCTGGATCTGGGTGGCCTCGACACCGCCGGTCAGCTGGATGGCGTTCTTGGCCTCGCCCTGGTCGGCGATCAGGCGCTTGGTCTGGGTCGACTCCGTGACGCCGAAGTCGAAGTCGTAGCCGTCCAGGTACTGGTGGCGCACCGCGTCGGTCTTGGGGTCCCAGTTCTCGTTCTTGACGAGCTTCAGGGACTTGCCGACCTTGTACTCCGCGATCTTGTACGGGCCGGAGGCGACCGGGGCCTTGTCGTACTTCTCCTTGGTGTCGGTCTCCTCGGGCACGACCGTGTAGCCCGGCATGGCCAGCGTCTGCGGCAGGTCGGGGCGCGGGGTGTCGAAGTGGAAGACGACGGTCTTCTCGTCCGGCGTCTCCAGGACGGAGTCCGGCAGGTGCTTGTCGCCGTAGCCGCCGTCGGGCAGGGCGTCGCGGTACTTCGGGCCGCTCAGCCAGGTCTGCAGGTAGGTCGGGCCGTCGAAGATGAACTTCGCGTACTGGCGCTCGACGGTGTGCCGTATGTCGGCGGACGTGATCGGGTTGCCGTTCTGGTCCTTGACGCCGTCCTTGAGCGTGAACGTCCAGGTCTTGCCGCCGTCCGAGGACGTGCCGGAGTCGGTGGCGAGGTCGCCGACGACGGAGACGTTGCCCTTGCCGTCCTCCTGGAAGTTGGTCAGGCCGCGGAAGAGCAGGTTGGCGACCTGGCCGGCGTCGGAGACGTAGATCTGCCCGGGGTCCAGGTGGGACAGGCCCTGCTCCTGGTAGACCATGATGGTGCCGCCGGGCCTGGCGCCGGGGACGTCCTTGGCCGGCCCGGTGGACGCGGCGGCGTCGGCATAGGTGACCGCGTTGGACTGGACCTTGGCTTCCTTCTGGTCCTTCTTCGAGTCCTTGCCGGAGGTGCCACCGCCCTTGTTCTCCGAGCATCCGGTGAGGACCAGCGAGCCCGCCGCGAGCGCGACCATGACGGCGCGCGCAGTGCGAGAGTTGAACGACTTCATGAGGTGATGCACCTGCCTGTCGGGTTGTTGTCCACTGAGCACTGCTGTGCACTGCCTGACGCGGCCGGTGGGCCGGCGCGGGGGCGGCAGTCCCCCCACCGATGGACCCCCTCCTACCGTCCTGACTTGGGGTCGAGGGCGTCCCGCACGGAGTCTCCGAGGAGGTTGAAACACAGGACGAAGACGACCAGCGCGACGCCCGGGAAGAACATGAACGCCGGGTCCTGTTCGGCGACCTTGGCGCCGGTGGCGAACATCCGCCCCCAGTCGGGGGTCGGTTCGACGAAGCCGACACCGGCGAAGGAGAGGAACGCGATGCCGAGGATCGTGCTGGGGAGCAGGTACGTGAACTGGATCAGGATCGGCGAGACCACGTTCGGCAGGATCTCCTTGCGGATGATCCGCCAGGGCGAGGCGCCGGCGACCCTGGCGGCCTCGACGAACTCCCGCTCCCGCAGGGACAGCACGGTGGACCGCACCAGCCGGGCCATGCCCATCCAGCCGAGCAGCCACAGCACGATCAGGATGGCCAGTGCCCGGAAGTAGGTGGGCGTCTCGTCCCGCGGGTCCACGAAGAACGAGGTCACCACCGGCATGAAGGCGATGAAGAAGAGCTGCTGCGGGAAGGAGAGGAAGAAGTCGGTGAACCGGCCGAGGAAGTAGTCGGTCCGGCCTCCGAAGTAGCCGCCGACCAGGCCGATGAGGACACCGGTCAGCATCAGCAGCGTGGTGACGCCCAGCGCCATGTACAGCGAGGTGCGCATGCCGTACAGCAGCATGGTGAAGACGTCGCGGCCGAACTGCGGTTCCACGCCGAACCAGTGGTCCCCGGAGACGCCGCCGAAGTAGCCGAGCGGCAGCCCGAACTCGTCGAGGACGGGGGTGTCGGTCGCGTACTCGGGATCCTGCCCGTACAGGGTGTACGGGTTCTTCCCGTACAGCTTGGCGATCACCGGCGCCAGCGCGGCGATCAGGAAGTAGCAGACCACGATCCAGGCGCAGACGACTCCGGTCCGGTCGCGCTTGAAGCGCAGCCACATCAACTGCCCGGGGGAACGGCCCTCGAGACCGCTGGTCCCGCTCTTCCGGGCCGGCTCCGGTGCGCCGTCGACGACAGCCGGTGTTCCGCCGCCCTCAATGTCGATTGGACTTGTCACAGTTCGCCCATTTCACAGGTGTGGGTGTGCCGAACCGGCGACCGGCGCAGGGTGTGCGCGATCGCGGAACGGATCATGAAGAAGCGTCGGGAAAGCCCGGGGAACGCGGGAAACCCGCAGCCGGACGCGCGTAGCCGGATGCCCGGACGTCAGCGGCCCGGTCCGCTCCTCAGAGTCGATCGCCGTCCGACGGGGCGAAGTTGGGGGCGACGGACCGTGTGACCCACCTGGTGTGCGTGACACCGCGCATGGGGCTCCTCCTCATGACTCCACGTGTTCACCGACAGGAGGGGGCGCACATCTGCCTTCCGACACCCCTGACGGAAGGTCAGACACCCCCGTGGTGCTCGTGAGTCGGGCGCTGTCCCCACAGCGCGAGACCCATTGACCCGAGCGCTACGCGGCTAACTATCTGCCATGACCAGAAGGACCGACCACCGTCTTTAAATCTCAATTCAGTCACAGCTGAAAGGAAGATCTTCCAAAATCTGGACAAACTGTTCGGGACGAGAAGGCCGCGAAACGGACGTGTTACATGGCTATCGGGCGTCGATCTCCGTGTTTCGGACACCGGAGGGCCCTCGGAGGGCTCCCGGGGGCCCGCGGAAGGCTTCGGACGGCTGTCCGGGTCCCGGAAAACCAGTTGAAAAAAGCCCGGGTGCCCCCATGATCGGGGGCACCCGGGCTCCGTTGTGCGTTGGACCGCGCTCAGGCGGCCGGTGGATCAGCCGTGCTTGGCGCGGCTCGCGGCGCGGGCGCGCTCGCGGGCGTCCAGGTTCACCTTGCGGATGCGAACGGCCTCCGGGGTCACCTCGACGCACTCGTCGTCGCGGCAGAACTCCAGCGACTGCTCCAGCGAGAGCTTGCGCGGCGGGACGATCGCCTCGAACGAGTCGGCCGACGACGACCGCATGTTGGTGAGCTTCTTCTCCTTGGTGATGTTCACGTCCATGTCGTCGGCGCGGGAGTTCTCGCCGACGATCATGCCCTCGTACACCTCGGTGCCGGGCTCCGTGAAGAGCACGCCGCGCTCCTGGAGGTTCGTCATCGCGAACGCGGTGACGGCACCGGAGCGGTCGGCGACCAGCGAGCCGTTGTTACGGGTCGTGAGGGTGCCGAACCAGGGCTCGTGGCCCTCGTGGATGGAGTGGGCGATGCCGGTGCCGCGGGTCTGGGTCAGGAACTCCGTGCGGAAGCCGATCAGACCGCGGGACGGAACCACGAACTCCATGCGGACCCAGCCCGAGCCGTGGTTGGACATGTTGTCCATCCGGCCCTTGCGCACGCCCATGAGCTGCGTGACCGCGCCCATGTGCTCCTCGGGCACGTCGATCGTCATGCGCTCGACGGGCTCGTACGTCTTGCCCTCGACCTGCTTGGTGACGACCTGCGGCTTGCCGATGGTCAGCTCGAAGCCCTCGCGGCGCATCTGCTCGACCAGGATGGCCAGCGCCAGCTCACCGCGGCCCTGCACCTCCCAGGCGTCCGGACGCTCGGTGTCCAGGACGCGGAGCGAGACGTTGCCGATCAGCTCGCGGTCCAGGCGGTCCTTGACCTGGCGGGCGGTGACCTTGCGGTCCTTGACGACCGCCTTGTTGTCCGCGCCCTTGCCGGTGGCGCCGCGGCCGACCAGCGGGGAGGTGTTGGTGCCGATGGTCATGGAGATCGCGGGCTCGTCCACCGTGATCAGCGGCAGCGGGACCGGGTTCTCCTGGTCGGCCAGGGTCTCGCCGATCATGATGTCCGGGATACCGGCGACGGCGCAGATGTCACCGGGGCCGGCCTTCTCCGCGGGCTTGCGGGTGAGCGCCTCGGTCATCATCAGCTCGGAGATCCGCACGTTCTGCACGGACCCGTCGCGCTTCATCCAGGCGACCGTCTGCCCCTTCTTCAGCTCGCCCTGGTGGACGCGGAGCAGGGCGATGCGGCCGAGGAAGTTGTCCGCGTCCAGGTTGGTCACGTGCGCCTGGAGCGGGGCGTCCTCGTCGTAGGTCGGGGCCGGGATGTAGTCCAGGATCGTCGAGAAGAACGGCTCCAGGCTCGTGGAGTCGGACGGGACCGTGCCGTCGTCGGGCTTGGTGAGGGAGGCGACGCCGTCCCGGCCGCACGCGTAGACGATCGGGAACTCGATCTGCTCCTCGTCGGCGTCCAGGTCGAGGAAGAGGTCGTACGTCTCGTTGACGACCTCGTCGATCCGGGCGTCCGGGCGGTCCGTCTTGTTGATGCAGAGGATGATCGGCAGCCGCTGGCTGAGCGCCTTGCGCAGCACGAAGCGGGTCTGCGGCAGCGGGCCCTCGGAGGCGTCCACGAGCAGGACGACGCCGTCGACCATCGACAGACCGCGCTCGACCTCGCCACCGAAGTCGGCGTGGCCGGGGGTGTCGATGATGTTGATCGTGATCGGGTCCCCGCCGGCCTTCGGGTGGTACTTCACCGCGGTGTTCTTGGCGAGGATCGTGATGCCCTTCTCACGCTCCAGGTCGTTCGAGTCCATCATGCGGTCGTCGACGCCTTCGAGCTGGTGGGCGGCGAAGGCACCGGCCTGCTTCAGCATTCCGTCGACGATGGTGGTCTTGCCGTGGTCGACGTGGGCGACGATGGCGACGTTGCGGATGTCGTGACGCGTTGTAGACGCAGCCATATGAGGCGTACTCCCGGAGGGTGTGAGGTCGGCCCTCGCGTACGTCCTTGTCACGCGGGCCCGCCGGGCGGTACATGCCACGGCCTCACCCAATGGTACGGGGCCCCGGGGGCTGGGGCTTGCCAGGTGCTGTGCGCGCGGACCGGGGAGGCCGGCCAGGACGGTGCGGGACGCCGGTCACAACGGTGCGGGACGCCGGTCAGGACGCTCCGGGACGCCGGTCGGAACGGTCCGGGTCAGCGCTCAGGACAGCCGGAACACCGGGCAGGACGCTCCGGGACACCGGGCAGGCGGTCCGGGACACCGGTCAGGGCGAGGGAGCCGTCGACGGGCGCGAGCCCCGGGCGCCCTTCTCCAGGAAGCCCATGTCCTCGTGGACCGGGGTCTCGAAACCGAAGGCGCCCGCGTTGGCGAGGTTCTTCCGGGCCACCGTGAGCTGGGGGCGCTGGTAGAGGGGGACGGAGCCGGCCGCCGCCCAGATCCGCGAGTCCGCCTTGCGCAGCAGGCCCCGGGCCTCCTTCTGGTCCAGCGTGGCCATGGCCTGGTCGAAGAGCTGGTCGACCTGGTCGGTGCCGACCCGGGTGTAGTTCTGCGCGACGTTCAGCGAGCCGTCGGCGGCCGGGACGGGCTTGGCGTAGATGGGGCGGGCGTCGGTGGCGGGGAAGGCGGTGGCGGGCCAGGAGTAGAGCGCCAGGTCGTACTCGCCGGAGGCGATGTGGTCCTTGAAGTAGCTCTTGTCCGGCACCTTGGTGATGTCGGTGCCGATACCGATCTCCTCCAGCATGTCCGAGACGCGGTCGGCCACGGTGCGCAGGGCCTCGGAGCCGGGGCCCGAGGGGAGTACGAAGTTCAGGGTGAGCGCCTTGCCGTCCTTCGCGACCGGGGCCGCCGCCGGACCGGCCGGGGCGGCGGTGCCCTTGGGGGCGTAGGCGCCGGAGGCACCGCCCCGGGCGGTGTTCTTGCCGCTGCTGTCCTTCTCGCCGCTCTCCCGGCCGGTGCCGCGGTCCGTCCCGTCCTCCCCGCCGTCCGCGTTCTTGCCGTCCCCGCCGTCCTCCTTGCTGTCCTCGTTGTCCTCCGCGCCGTCCTTCCCGTCCTTCCCGTCCTTGCTGTCCTTGCTGTCCTTGCCGTCCTTGCCGTCCTCGTTGCCGTCGTTGTCCTCGCCGACGATGTACGTTCCTTCGTCACCGCCCTCGGACGGCTGCTCGTCCTCGCCGCCCTCGCCGTCCTCGGACTTCTCGGCCCCGGCCGCCTCCTCGCCGTCCTCCGGCTTCTTCACCGGCCCGCCGGGCACCCACCCGGCGTCCGCGAGGAGGGCCCGGGCCTCCTTGACGTCCTGGTCGCCGAGCGCGCCGCTGCCGTCGGCGTAGACGGCCTGACCGGGCAGCGCCAGATGGCTGCCCACCGGCTCGGCGGGCAGGCCCAGGGGCTTCAGCACCGCCTCCGCCAGCTTCTCGCGGTCCAGGGCGCGGGCCACGGCACGGCGGACGCGTTCGTCGGCGAGAGGGCCGTCGGAGCCGTTCAGGGCGAGCTGGGTGTAGGCGGGCTCCAGTGACTTGCGGACCTCGTAGCCGCTGAGGGCCTTCCGCCGGCGTTCGAACTTCGCCAGGGCCTCGCGCCGCTTCTCCCGGGCGAGGGTCTCCTCCTCGGCGGCCTCCTCGTCGGAGCCGTGGGCGACCGCCCAGGACCGCAGCGCCTCAGCGGCGGACCCGGCCCGCGGGGCCCGGAACGGCGAGCCGCCCGGCCCCGCGGCCGGGCTGCCCTCCGGGCCCATGAGCGGGGTGCCGGTGCCGGCGTCGCGGGGCGCGGCGGCCAGGGCGACCTGCTCGGCCGTGTCCGGGTCGATCTCGGCCAGGTCGAGCTTGCCGGCGACCAGCTCGGCGATCCGCTTGTCACGCGGCACGGCGCGCAGGACGATCCGGTTCAGTTTGGGCGGGTCGCCCCACCAGCGAGGATTGCGGGTGAGGACGATCTCGTCGTCCTGCGTGTCGACCTCGGCCGGGACGAAGGGGCCGGCGGTGATCTCCAGCTTGCGCCGCGCACCGTCGTTGAAGGCGTCGGGGGTGCCCGTGACGCTCTTCGGGTACAGCGGCGTGAACAGGGACTGCCAGTCGGCGTAGGGCCGGCTGAAGGTGACCTGGACCTCCAGGTCCCCGGCGCCGCGCTCGATCTTCTCGATGCGGTCGTAGCCGGCGTTGCGGGCGGTCCAGTAGGCGCTGTCCTTGCCCGACAGGGCGCGCCACTGGGCGGCGAAGTCGGCGGCGCCGATCTCCCGGCCGTCGCTCCAGACGGCCTGCTGGTTGAGCTTGTAGACGACGACCTGCTTGGGCTCGGTCTCGACGACCTTCGCCGACTCCAGGTAGTCCGGGTCGCGCACCGGGCGGCCGGTCTCGTCCATCCGGTACATCGAGGGCAGCACGGCCTGCGCGACGCGGGCCGTGGTGGCGTCGGCGTCGGACTGGAAGGTGTTCAGCGTGTCCGGCAGGGAGTCCACGGCCCAGCGCAGGGTGCCGCCGTCGGAGATCCGGGCGCGGGCCGCGGAGGCGATGTCCTGCTCGGCGAGCGGCTTGCCCGACGGGTCCTCGGAGCTGCAGCCGGCCAGCGCGGGGACCGCGAGCACGCCCGCGGTGAGGAAGGCGACCGAGCGCATGACCGCGCGCGGTCCGACGCCGACGTGGGACATCTCTGCTACCTCCGGAAGGCCGCGGGCGTGATGGTCGCTTTGGATGGTTATGCCTTATATACGTTATTGGAGTTGATCATTAGTATGTGGACGAGTATGCGGCCCACTGAAGGGGAAACGGTTCGGCGACGCCGGGAGACACGGCGGCGACGGTCCGCAAGCCCACCCGTGCGGCCCAATGCCACCCGTGGTGCACCGACACGCCCCGGCCAATCGCCGCACATCCCTTCCCAGCGGCAGGTGTGACGCGCGACACTCTCAGGCGCATGAACGTCGCCGCCCAAGGCCGGTCGCGTCCCGTGTCCGGCGGAAGTGAGGACACGTCATGTCCGTGCACGACGACCTGGCATCGATCCAACGCAGTCTCGACGACCTGTCCCGGTCGGTGGCCCGGCTGGAGCAGCACCTGGGCAGCGGCGGCCTGGAGATCCGCCGTATCCGCACCGACGCCGGCCATCTGCGCGAGAGCGTCGCGCTGCTGCGGGCAGCGGCGGCCATACCCGACGCGCCCGCACGTCCGGACCTCGTCACAATCCCCGACACGCCGTACGACGGCTCCCTGTGGACGGACTCGGACGACGAGGGCCTGGGCGCCCGCGACCGCCGCGCCCCCTGAGGCCCCGGAACAGGCCCTCCACCCGACCCGACCGACCGGAGTCGCCCAGTGGCCACTGGTACGGAACAACCAGCCGCCGAACCCCACCCCCGGGGCGCCGGCGTCCACACCCCGACGCGCGCCGCCATCCGCGCCCCGCACCTGCGCACCGACCGCTGGTGGCTGGCACCGGCCGCCACCGCCGCCGGCCTGCTGGCCTTCGTCGTCTACTCGACCTGGCGGGCCTTCGCCGACACGGACTACTACGCGGCCCCCTACGTCTCGCCCTTCTACTCCCCCTGCCTGGCGGAGAACTGCGAGCCGATGCGCGGCGGCCCGAACTGGGAGCTGTTCGGCAGCTGGTGGGGCATCTCCCCCGCGATCATCATCCTGATCTTCCCGCTCGGCTTCCGCCTGACCTGCTACTACTACCGCAAGGCCTACTACCGGGGCTTCTGGGCGTCCCCGCCGGCCTGCGCGGTGGCCGAGCCGCACAAGAAGTACACCGGCGAGACCCGCTTCCCGCTCGTCCTGCAGAACCTCCACCGGTACTTCTTCTACGCCGCGCTCCTGGTCGCGCTCGTCCTCACCTACGACACCGTGCTCGCCTTCCGCGACGAGGACTACGGGTGGGGCCACATGGGGCTCGGCACCCTGGTCTTCCTCGCCAACATCGCGCTGATCTGGGCGTACACCCTCTCCTGCCACTCCTGTCGGCACATCGTCGGCGGCAAGCTCAAGCACTTCTCCCGGCACCCCGTGCGCTACCGGATGTGGCAGCTGGCCGGCAGGCTCAACGCCCGGCACATGCAGCTCGCCTGGGCGTCGCTGGTGAGCGTGGCGCTCGCCGACTTCTACGTGTACCTCGTCGCTTCCGGTGCCTTCGACGATCCGAGGTTCTTCTGATGTCCGTGGTCGACCGGCAGGAATGGGACGTCGTCGTGGTGGGCGCGGGCGGCGCCGGGCTGCGCGCCGCGATCGAGGCCCGTGAGCGGGGCGCCCGTACGGCCGTGATCTGCAAGTCGCTGTTCGGCAAGGCGCACACCGTGATGGCGGAGGGCGGCATCGCGGCCGCCATGGGCAACGCCAACTCCGGCGACACCTGGCAGGTCCACTTCCGCGACACCATGCGCGGCGGGAAGTTCCTCAACCAGTGGCGGATGGCCGAGCTGCACGCCCAGGAGGCCCCGCAGCGGGTGTGGGAGCTGGAGACCTGGGGGGCGCTGTTCGACCGCACGCAGGACGGCCGGATCTCGCAGCGCAACTTCGGCGGCCACGAGTACCCGCGCCTCGCGCACGTCGGCGACCGTACGGGCCTGGAGCTGATCCGCACCCTCCAGCAGAAGGTCGTCGCGCTCCAGCAGGAGGACTTCGCGGAGACCGGCGACTACGAGTCCCGCCTCAGGGTCTTCCAGGAGTGCACGGTCACCCGGGTGCTCAAGACGGACGGCCGGGTCTCGGGCGTCTTCGGCTACGAGCGGGAGACCGGCCGCTTCTTCGTGCTGGAGGCGCCAGCGGTGGTGATCGCCACCGGTGGCATCGGCAAGTCCTTCAAGGTGACGTCGAACTCCTGGGAGTACACCGGGGACGGCCACGCGCTGGCGCTGCTGGCCGGGGCTCCGCTGCTGAACATGGAGTTCGTGCAGTTCCACCCGACGGGGATGGTCTGGCCGCCGTCGGTGAAGGGCATCCTCGTCACCGAGTCGGTGCGCGGCGACGGCGGGGTGCTCAGGAACTCCGAGGGCAAGCGGTTCATGTTCGACTACGTCCCCGACGTCTTCAAGGACAAGTACGCGGTGACGGAGGAGGAGGCCGACCGCTGGTACGACGACCCGGACCAGAACCGGCGGCCGCCCGAGCTCCTCCCCCGCGACGAGGTCGCGCGCGCGATCAACGCCGAGGTGAAGGAGGGCCGGGGTTCCCCGCACGGCGGGGTCTTCCTCGACGTCTCGACCCGGATGCCCGCCGACGTGATCAAACGCCGGCTGCCCTCCATGTACCACCAGTTCAAGGAGCTGGCCGACGTCGACATCACGGCCGAGCCGATGGAGGTCGGGCCCACCTGCCACTACGTGATGGGCGGCATCGCCGTCGACTCCGACACGGCCGCCGCGCGGCGGGTGCCGGGCCTGTTCGCGGCCGGTGAGGTGGCCGGGGGCATGCACGGCTCCAACCGGCTCGGCGGCAACTCGCTGTCCGACCTGCTGGTGTTCGGCCGGCGGGCGGGCTGGCACGCCGCCGAGTACGCGGCGGAGCGGGCGTCCGGAGCACGGCCCCGGGTGGACCACGCACAGGTCGACGCCGCCGCCGCGGAGGCGTTGCGGCCGTTCTCCGCCGAGGCGGAGCACGGGCAGCCCGCCGACGGCCCGCCGGAGAACCCGTACACCCTCCACCAGGAGCTCCAGCAGACGATGAACGACCTGGTCGGCATCATCCGCCGCGAGCCGGAGATGAAACAGGCCCTGGAGAAGCTCGCGGAGCTGCGGCTACGGGCCCGCCGGGCCGGCGTGGAGGGGCACCGGCAGTTCAACCCGGGCTGGCACCTCGCCCTGGACCTGCGCAACATGCTGCTGGTCAGCGAGTGCGTGGCGCGGGCGGCCCTGGAGCGCACCGAGTCGCGCGGCGGCCACACCCGCGAGGACCACGCGGCGATGGACCGCGCCTGGCGCGACGTCAACCTGCTGTGCGACCTGACCGACCCGACGGGAGGCCTCGCGGCCACCGACCCGGTGCGCGGCCGGATCGCGCTCACCCGTGAGCGGACCGAGCCCGTCCGTCCCGACCTGCTCGCCCTCTTCGAGAAGGACGAGCTGGCCAAGTACCTCGCGGAAGAGGAGCTGTCCGATTGACTTCCTCCTCCGCTCGAAGGCGGGGGATTCCAGCGGTCGCCCGCTGGGTTTCCTGCTTCGTTGCCGACTGCCCGCCCGGAGTGCTCCGTTGAGGTCTTACACCGGCTCCACAGGCCGACACCGCCAGTCCGGCGGCCTTCAGATTCCTCGCGGCACTCACGTCCCGGTCATGGGTCGTGCCGCAGGCCGGGCACAGTGTGGAGGAGGGGAAGAAGCGGTCGACGACGACCGCGTCCCGCCCGTACCAGGCTGCTTCGTATTCCAGCATGGACCGGAACTCGGCCCGGCTCGCGTCGCTGATGGCGCGGGCGAGCGTGTGGTTCCTGACCATGTTGCGGACGGTCAGGTCCTCGATCACGAGCGTTCGGTTCTCACGCACGAGTCGAGTGGTCAGCTTGTGCAGGTGGTCCCGGCGCCGGTCTGCGATCCGGGCGGGCACCCTGGCGACGCGCCGCCGGGCCTCGGTGCTCACACACTGAACTGGCTACAGGTGAGGACCGAACCTGCCGGTCAGGGCGCGGCCTTTCGCCCTGACGGCGAAACCCCGCCCGCCGCGCTGCTTCGCCGGAGTCCGATTCCTCCCCGGCCCGAAGGCCGGGATTTCCTCGGAGGTACCCGATGAGCGGCTACGAGGCCCGATTCAAGGTGTGGCGGGGCGACGTGGAGGGCGGTGGGCTGGAGGACTTCACGGTCGAGGTGAACGACGGCGAGGTGGTCCTCGACATCATCCACCGCCTCCAGGCCACCCAGGCGCCCGATCTCGCCGTGCGCTGGAACTGCAAGGCGGGCAAGTGCGGTTCGTGCTCGGCGGAGATCAACGGGCGTCCGCGACTGCTGTGCATGACCCGGATGTCCGTCTTCGCCCGCGAGGAGACGATCACCGTCACACCCCTGCGGGCCTTCCCGGTCATCCGCGACCTGGTCACGGACGTCGGCTTCAACTACACCAAGGCGCGCGAGATCCCGGCGTTCGTGCCGCCCCCCGACCTCGGCCCCGGCGAGTACCGGATGACGCAGGAGGACGTCGACCGCTCGCAGGAGTTCCGCAAGTGCATCGAGTGCTTCCTGTGTCAGGACACCTGCCATGTCGTCCGTGACCACGAGGAGAACAAGCCGGTCTTCGCGGGCCCGCGCTTCCTGATGCGCGTCGCCGAACTGGACATGCACCCGCTGGACGCGGCCGGGGACACCGGCCTGGACCGCGGTCGCACGGCCCAGGACGAGCACGGCCTCGGTTACTGCAACATCACCAAGTGCTGCACGGAGGTCTGCCCCGAAGGCATCAGGATCACGGACAACGCACTGATCCCGCTGAAGGAACGGGCCGTGGACCGCAAGTACGACCCGCTGGTGTGGCTGGGGTCGAAGATCCGGCGCCGGTCCTAGTTCGCGTCCTGGCGCACCCAGCCCTCCCGGTACTCCTTCCAGTTCGTCTCCGTCGCCGCGAAGTCGATGTACGGGGCGACGCCGAAGAGCTCCCGGTCGGCGTCCGTCCGGGAGAGGCCGAGGCGGACGCC
The DNA here is from genome assembly GCF_049974565.1 of Streptomyces sp. WG5. Taxonomy (NCBI): domain Bacteria; kingdom Bacillati; phylum Actinomycetota; class Actinomycetes; order Kitasatosporales; family Streptomycetaceae; genus Streptomyces; species Streptomyces sp. WG5. The sequence goes on from NZ_JBNGGC010000022.1 coordinate 81,663, forward strand.
GCGGACGGCGGCGGCGACGGTCTCGGCGTGACCCCAGTGGTCGAAGTTGCTCTCGTAGTAGAAGGGCAGGCCCATCAGCAGATGGGTGGTGGGCGGGGTGACCTCCAGGGCCAGCGAGGTCTGCTGGGCGACGTAGCCGCCGTAGGTGCCCTCCAGCGGCTGCGCGGTGTCGTACGTCATCACGGCGATCTGGTCGACGCGGCGGGCGACCTGGCCGAAGAACTCCTGCGACCACCACTTGGGGTTCTCGGTGAAGACGCCGAAGACCGAGTGGAGGGCCGGGAGCGGGTCGATCTGGTGGGCGGCCACGGACAGTTGCGCGTCCCGTGAGCGGGTCGTCCCGCGCAGGTCGTCCAGGAGGGAGAGGTAGTTCCGGTCGCCGGAGCGCAGGGGCTCCAGGTCGAGGTGGACGCCGTCGTAGCCCACGTCCAGGACCTGGCCGGCGCTGCGGACGACGGCGGCGCGGGTGGCGGCCCGTTCCAGGAGCATGCCGTCGGCGTTCTCGGTGGCGAGGACGTCACCGAGGAAGGCCTGGACGCGGACGCCGGGCAGCTCGCGGTGGACGGCGTCGATCAGCCAGCGGGCCTTGGGGTACAGGGACTCGGGCAGGGTGCCGTCGTGCTCCATCGGCCCGGTGTGGACGTACAGGTCGCGGATGCCGGTGGTCTCGACGCGGCGGACGAAGGCGGCCAGGTCGGCGTCGTCCTTCCGGCCGTCGACCCAGGCGTGGCCGAGCCACATGGCGTCGCGGTTCCTGGTGCGGGTGCCGTCGGCGGGGTCGCCGATGTAGTTGACGCGGAGGGCGGTCTCGGCGGTGAGGAGGGGGAGGAGCAGGACGGCGAGGACGGCGAGGACCGTCCGGCGGACGCGGCGGATCCGACGGCGCCGGCGGGTGTGTCCGGCGGCGGCCTCGGCCCCGCCTTCGGCGTCCGGGCTCCCGCTCCCGCCGTCCGTACGGCCTTCGCCGTCGGGCGCGGGACGTCCCGGTGGGCTCTCCTCGCCGTCGTCGGCCGGCGGGCCGGTGGTCGGCGGGTCCGTGGATGTCGGATCCGTGGATGTCGGATCCGTGGATGTCGGATCCGTGGATGTCAGGTCCGTGGACGTCAGGTCCGTGGACGTCAGGTCCGTGGTTGGCGGGTCCGTATGCGGCTCCGTGTGGTCCACGGCGTTCCCCTCCCTGTCGACCGTCCCCGGTCGCGGTGGCTCGTTCGTGCTCGTAGGCTCCGAAGGTGATGCCATGCGTCAGCCGGGACCGGGCGTGGCCGGTGTTGCCGACGTGGACGACGCGAACCGGTGTTCCGGTTGCGGTCGGGAGCGCGGCGCCGTGATGTCCGCCGATCTGGTGCCGCCCCTGGTCACCGCGGGGGCGGCCCTGCTGCTGGCCGGATACGGCCGGGTGCGCCGTGTCCGGCGCACCCGGACCCGTACGACACCGGGCCGCGCCGGAAGGTGACGCCGGGGCGCCGTCAGAACAGGCTGAGCAGGGCCTCGGCGGGGTCCGTCAGCTGGGTGTCGGCGCCCGGCAGGGGCAATTCGAACCAGACCGTCTTGCCGCGCGGTGTACGGCGCGAGCCCCAGGCAGCGCTGAGCAGGCCCACCAGTTGCAGGCCGCGGCCGCCCTCGTCGGTGTCGCGGGCGCGGCGCCGACGGGGCTGCACCAGACCGGAGTCCCAGACCTCGCAGACCAGGGTGCGGTCGAGCAGGAGGCGGAGTCTGATCTCGCCCTCGCCGTACCTCAGGGCGTTGGTGACCAGTTCGCTGACGAGGAGTTCCGTCGTGTCGACCAGCGGTTCCAGGTCCCAGTCGAGCAGCCGGGCGCGGGCCAGCTCGCGGGCCCGGCCGACGCTGCGCGGCTCGCGCGGCAGGGTCCAGTCGCCGACGGACTCGCCGGGCAGGCCCTGGACGCGAGCCATCAGCAGGGCGATGTCGTCCTCGGCGTGGTGGCTGTCGAGGGTGCTGAGGACCTGGTCGCAGACGTCCTCCAGGTCCCGGTGGGTGCCGGCGCGCGGTTCCGTCGCCGCCGGGCGGCGGCCGGGCGACGGCTCGGGCGGGTCGGTGAGCGCCCCCACGAAGGCCTGGAGGCCCTCGTCGAGGGGGTGGTCGCGGCTCTCGACCAGGCCGTCCGTGTAGAGGGCGAGCAGGGAGCCTTCGGGCAGCTCGACCTCCACCTCCTCGAAGGGCTCCCCTCCTACGCCGAGCGGCAGGCCCGGCGGCACGTCCAGCATCAGCGCGGGCTCGCCGGGCTCGACCAGGACGGGGGGCAGGTGGCCCGCGTTGGCGAAGGTGCAGCGCCTGGTCACCGCGTCGTAGACGGCGTAGACGCAGGTCGCCAGGTAGACCTCGGAGAGGTCCGCCTCGCGGGGGCGGCGGGCGGCCCGGGTCGCCTGCTGGACGCCTCCGGGGGCGCCGAGGCCGCGGGCGATCTCGTCCAGCTGGGAGAGCACCTCGGCCGGTTCGATGTCGAGCCCGGCCAGGGTGCGGACGGCCGTGCGGAGCTCGCCCATCGCGACGGCGGCGCGCAGGCCGCGGCCCATGACGTCGCCGACGACCAGCGCGGTGCGGTGTCCGGGCAACTGGATGACGTCGAACCAGTCGCCGCCCACCTCGCTGGGCCGGCCGGTGGCCGCGTTGCCGGGCAGGTAGCGGCAGGCGATGTCGAGGCCGGAGGCCTCGGGGTCGCCGGGCGGGAGCAGGGAGCGCTGCAGTATCAGTGCGCGCTCGTGCTCGCGCCGGTAGAGGCGGGCGTTGTCGATGCAGACGGCGGCCCGCGCGGCCAGTTCCACGGCGAGGTCGCGGTCGCGGTCCCCGAACGGTTCGCTGCCCTTGGTCCGGGCGAACTGCGCGAGTCCGACGACCGTGTCGTGGGCGACCATCGGCACGGCGAGCGTGGACTGCACGAGGCCGCCGTCCTCGGCGGGGACGGTGCGCGGGCGGGCGGTGCGCAGGGCGTCGGCGCAGGGCGAGTTGAACGGGTAGTGGTGGACGGCGCCGAGCTTGACCCGCTCGCCGGTGCCGTGGAACGGCACGTCGGAGACGGCGCTGGAGAAGGCGACGCGGCGCAGCTCCGCGCTGCCGTCGGCGAGGCCCGGCGGGGTCTCGTCGCCCACCAGAAGGCCCTGGTAGAGGTCGACGGTGGCCAGGTCGCAGAAGCCGGGGACGACGACGTCGAGGAGTTCGCGGGCGGTGGTCTCCAGGTCGAGGGAGTTGCCGATGCGGGCGCCCGCCTCGTTGAGGAGGGCGAGGTTGCGCCGGGCGGCGGCGGCCTCGCGGGCGGCCTCGCGGCGGGCGGTGATGTCGGTGCCGAGCCAGGAGACGCCGATGGGGCGGCCGGAACCGCTGTGCACGCGGTAGAGGTTGACGGACCAGTGGCGGCGTTCCTCGGTGCCCGGTGCGAAGCCGGTGACGTGCATGTCGGTGATGGATTCGCCGGTCTCCAGCACCCGGCGCAGGGTCGCGGAGACCCGGTCGGCCTCGGCACGCGGCAGGTAGTCGTGGACGCCCCTGCCGCGGTGGTCGTCGGGCGTGCCGCCGAAGACGGAGGCGAACCGCTGGTTGGCGCGGCGCACCCGCAGCTCGGGGTCGATGAGCAGGAAACCGAACGGAGACTGGCCGAATATGGCCTGCGAGGCGGCGAGGTCGGTCTCGATGCTGCGCAGGACGCGGACGTCGACGACGATGCAGACGGCGGCCTTCTCCCCGTCCTCCGTGCGGGTCGGCATGACGTAGACCTCGGCGAGCCCGCGCTTCGCGCGCCGGTGGTGTCCGCCTTCGGCGCCGTCGTCCGGCACGCGGAAGGGGACCACGCCGGTCCATTCCCGTCCGTCGAGGATCTCGGCCATCTTGCGCTGGCCCCGCTCGCGCAGGTCCGGGTCGATGAAGGCCTCGATGGGGTCGGTGCCCACGGCGTGTTCGGTCCGGATGCCGAGCAGCTGCTCCGCGCGCAGGCTCCACTGGTCGACGAGCCCGTCGGGGCCGATGGAGAAGGACGCGACCTTGATGTAGTCGTAGATGGAGCCGGGCGGGCTGCTCTGCCACACCGCGTCACCGAACGGCGCGCCGTCCGACGCACCGTCCGGCGGGCCCTCGGGCCCCGAGGCCCTCGCTGGTATCTCGCTCACGCGAACCGTCCCCTCCAGCTCACCGCGTCCGGCACCGGTCACCGGGAGCGGCTGCCCGCAGTATCCAGCACTACGGCGCCGCACGACACGGTGTTCACGATCACAGCACGGCCCCGATGGTTTTCGGTCCGGACCGTGACAACACTTCCAGTCTTCTAACCAGCGGACACGGCATCGAATCACGTAGTTCGACAACTGCCACTGGCCTGAACCGGTTGACCGGCGGGACGGGGCCCGATGTCAGGACATTTCGGTACGGCGGGAGCGCTGTGTCACCAGCCACCCGGTCCTTCCGGCACCGCGAGTTCGAACCACACCGTCTTGCCCACCGCTCCGGGCCGGGTCCCCCAGCGGCTCGCGGAGGAGGCCACCAGGTGCAGGCCCCGGCCGCTCTCGTCACCGGGGCCGGCGACGCGCTCGCGCGGCGGGTCCGGAAGCGGGTCGGAGACCTCGACCAGCAGGACGCCGTCCGGCCCGGCGGGGCGGCGCACCAGGCGGACGCCGATGGGGCCGGTCGCGTGCCGGAGGGCGTTGGTGACCAACTCGCTGACCAGCAGGGCGGCGATGTCGCCGCCTCGCTGACCAGCAGGGCGGCGATGTCGCCGACGCTGTCGAGGCCCCATCCGCACAGCGTGCGGCGGACCAGGAGGCGGGCGGTCCGCACGGCGTCCGGCGCCGCGGGGAAGACCCATTCGGCACAGCCGCCTTCGCTGTCGATCACGCCGATCACTTCCCCGGCCAACGCCCCCACCCATGTCCTTTTTCATGGGGTTAATGGGCCCATACCCGATATGGGGTCCGGGGTATCGCCGGGGAGGGCGCACTGTGGCACCAACGGCGTACGGGGCGCTCGCGCCGGCCTGCTCAGGCGCCCCGTGCGTCCGTCGCCTCCAGTCCCAGGTGGGCGAGCGCCCGCTCGACGGCCGGCACGTCCTGGTCGAGCCAGGGCACGTCCCAGATCTCGCCGGGAGCGAGCCAGCGCAGGGCGTCGTGGTCCTCGAGGGGTTCGGGGGCGGCGGAGCCGGGGAGCAGACGTGCGGTCCACACGTGCAGGACGAACGGGGTCCTCAGCGGCCACTGCCCCGGGACGCGCTCACCGGGTTCGGCCGTCACGCCCAGCTCCTCGCGCAGTTCGCGCACGAGGGCCGCCTCGGGCGCCTCGCCCGCCTCCACCTTGCCGCCGGGCAGCTCCCACCGTCCGGCCAGCTCGGCCGGTGCGCTGCGGCGCGCGGCGAGCAGGCGCCCGCCGTCGACCAGTGCGGCACCCACCACGATCCGTTCCGTCATGGGCCGGAGCCTACGCGGGTGGCGCCGGCCGGTCCCCCGGCGCGGTCAGTCCGCCGCGCCGGTTCCGTTGGAGCCGAGCTTCTCGATCCAGTAGAGCTGCTTGTGGCCGCGTCCGTCGAGGGTGTCCGCGATCCGCTGGGCCTCGGCCCGGGTCGCGTACCGGCCCACTCGGTAGCGATTGCCGTTGTCGTCCTGCCGGAAGACCAGCCAGGGAAGAGTGACCGTGCCGTCGTTCATCGCGCCCCTCCACTTCCCGTCCACGGCCTGCGCCGTGCCCCGCCCGCCAAGGAAACCCCAGTCCGCATATGCCGGAGCCTACGCCTAACCTTTACGCAGCGAACACGGCTTTACACAAAGAGGTACGCAACCAGCCAGAACGGCAGGGGCGCACGATGCGGAACGCGCCGCCTCCGCAGGCCGGTGCTTCTGGTCGGAGGCATGCCGGGAACGCGGGGGCGACCTGCGGGAACGACCGGATTCCGATGCCCGCGCGCACGACGGCGCGGGGAGCGGACCTCAGGGTGAGCACGAGAAAGGGGCGCAGGAGGCGCACTGAGGGCGTGCGCCATCTCACACCACCGGGGAGGCATGAACTCCCCCGGCGGCACCGCTACTTGACGGGCAGGTGGTACGCCGCCCGGTACCGGTCGGCCGGGACGACCACGTCGGCCGTCTCGACCGCCCGCCCCGAGGCGTAGAACGTGCGCTGGATGTCCAGGACCACGTGCCCCGGGACGCCGCCCAGGGCGAGCAGCTCCTCGGCGAGGCCGGGGCGGGCGCCGACCTCCTCGGTGACGTTGTCGACGACGACGTCGATGGCGGCCATCCGCTCCACGACGCCCATGCCGCCGAGCGGCCCCTCCTCGGGCAGCATCACCGGTGTGCGGCCGGTGAGGTCCAGCGGCTCCCAGGAGGTGGAGAGCATCATGGCCTCGCCGCCCTCCCGGAAGACGTACCGCGTGCACATCACACGGTCCCCGGGCTCGATCCCGAGCCGCTCGGCGACGGCACCGCTCGCCTCGGCCTGCTCACTGCGCGACTCCCACGTGCCGCGCACCTCGCCGTCGGCCTGCTCCTGCCGGAAGGGGGTGGCTCCGCCGGCCGGCCGGAAGCCGGAGCGGGCGATGCGCCGGGGCACGGGCCGCTCGCGGACGTACGTCCCGGAACCGGAGCGGCCCTCGACCAGCCCCTCGGCCATCAGCACTTTGCGCGCCTCCAGGGCGACGGTGTCCGAGACGCCGTACTCCTCGCGGATCCGCGCCTGGGACGGGAGGCGGGTGTGGGGCGGCAGCAGGCCGTCGGTGATCTTCTTGCGGAGATCGCCCGCGACGCGCAGATAAGCCGGCTGCTCACCGAAAGTCACTGGCCGCTCCCATCAGGTTGTACAGACAGCGACAGCGTGGCAACCGCAGGTTGCGCCAGGCAAGCAAAGGCCAAAGAATCACTCAATGTGATGACTTATGCTCGGGAAGGCTTTACGCAGGCGTTTTCTCCCCGCCACAGCCGTCGTCACACCTCCCTGCCGGGCACCTCCCCGGCGTCGCCGCCGTCCTCCTCGTACACCGGCGGGGTCGTGTCCAGCCCCAGGGCCTTGCGGGCGGTGACCGTCGACTCGGCCTCGACGAGCCCGAAGCCGTTGTCGAGGTGCTCGTAGTACGTGCCGGCGTCGGCGGCCTCGGCCGCCAGGTCCCATTCCCGCCGTGCCGCCTCCAGATCCGCGACCAGGACGGCGACCGGCCGCTGGGCGGCGGCGGGCCAGCTGTGCCCGCGCAGCATCCCGGTCTCCCGGCCGAGCGCCGTCGACATCCGCTCCGCCCAGGACCGGTATCCCGCGAGGTCCTCCTCGACGGTCTCCGCCACGGGCATCCCGTCCATGGCCAGGTTGAGCTGGAGCTCCGCCGTCAGGTAGGCGTGCTGGTCCGGGTCGAGCCGCGTGGCGTCGTTGCGCAGCGAACCGGTCAGCGTGCCCCGCTCGTCCGTGTTCCCGAACAGGCAGGTGATCTCCCGGTCGCCCGTGCGCCAGCTCTGCGAGGTCGGTGTCAGGTGGTACACGTCGACGTCGGCCGGCAGGGCCCACCGGTCCATGGCGTAGGTGTCCTGGAGCGCGTAGCACCGCTCGTCGGCGGCGCGCGTGATCTCCGCGTCGCCGGGGAAGGCTCCGCCCGGCAGCGCGAAGGAGGCGAACACCTCGCCGTCGTGCTCCTCCGCGCAGGGCACCTCGTCGACGTCGTACGTCACCCCCTGCAGGGAGCCGCTGGGGGTGGTGAAGCACTGGCCCGTCGAGAGCGCGTGCGCCGTGCCCTCGCCCCTCGCGGCGCCCCGCAAGCCGTCCCAGAAGTCGCCGGCGGCGCCCGTGGAGAGGAACACCACCCACAGGACCAGGCCCACGGAGGACAGCACGGAGCCGGCCACGGCGAACCCCTTGCCCCGCTCGCCCCGCTTCCTGATCCGGGCCAGCGCGACCAGCCCCAGCACGAGCCCGACCGCCGGCACGAGGCAGAACACGCCCAGCACGAAGGCGGCTATGGCGAGACCGTTGACGGGTGGCTGCCGGGGGTGGGTCCCGAAGGGCTGCCCCCAGGCGCCCAGGTGGGGCTGGTGCGGGGGGTACGGCCCCTGTGGCGGGTACGGCCCTTGGTACGGCCCTTGCGGCGGGTACGGCCCCTGCGGGTGCTGCCCCGGCGCGAACCCGCCCTGGGAATAGGGACCTTGGGGGTCGGGCGGCGGCGGTATGGACACGTGTACCGTGCTCCTGTTTCGGGCGATGACGCGAAGGCGCCGCGGGACGGGGGGTTCGGGGCCGGGCCCGACGGGCTGCCGGCCGGTCACAGAGCGCATGCTAAGCGCATTCCGGACGGGGGCGGTATGCGGGTGACGGACGCTTCGGTCCGGGCGGTGAACGGGCTCACCTCCCGCTGGGCGGCCACCACGAGAGGCGGCACGGTGTTCTCGGCGGTGCCCGTGTGGCCCCGCTCGCCCTCCTCGCGGACGGCGCGGCGGGCACGGCCCGGGCGGAGCCGGCGGACGCGGTGGGCGTGCCCGCCGGGCGGGCGGGCGGTGCCGCCGCGGTGACGGTCCAGGGCTTCTCCACCCCAGCGCTATCCGCTGCCGCGACCCTCCGGTGCGGAGCGCTCCGTCGTCGGCGCGCTCCGCACCGCGCACTCCGCAGGGAGAGAGGACCCATGGCGATGACAGCCACCGATGCAGCGACACCGGCAACCGTGGAGACCCGCGGGGGCGAGGTCCGGTGAGCGCCGTCACGGAACGGGAGTCCGCCGGCCCGCCGGTGGTCGTGCTGCTGCCGGGCCAGGGCTCGCAGTACCCGGGCATGCTGCGCGGGCTGTACGGGACCGAGCCGGTGTTCACACGGGTGCTGGACGAGGTCTTCGGGCGGCTCGGCGAGGAGGGTGCCCGGGTCAGGGCGGACTGGCTCGGCGACTCGCCGGCCGTCCCCCTGGACGACGTGCGGCGCGCACAGCCCCTGCTGTTCGGCCTGGACGTGGCGCTGGGCACGCTGCTCGCCTCGTGGGGAGTGCGGCCGGCCGCGTACCTGGGGCACAGCGCCGGTGAGTACGCGGCCGCCGTGCTCGCCGGGATCATGAGCCTGGACGACGCCGTGGACGTACTCGCCGCGCGGGTGGAGTCCCTGGCCGGGGCGCCGCCCGGCGGCATGGTCGCGGTGGCGGCGAGCGCGGCCCAGGTCGCCGGGCGGCTCACCCCCCGGGTCGTGGTGGCCGCCGTGAACGCGCCCACCCAGGTCATGCTGGCCGGCCCCGACCCGGACCTGGGCGAGGTCACCGCCCGGCTCACCGAGGACGGCACGCCCTGGATGCCGGCCAAGGCCACCACCGGGTTCCACAGCCCCTCGGTGGCGGACGCCTGCGCGGCGACCGTACCGGCCTACCGGCGGATCTCCCTGCGCCCGCCGCACACCCCGCTGGTGTCCGGGTACACCGGGCGGGAGCTGGGCGAACCCCTCGTGCGCGACCCGCGGTTCTGGGCCATGCAGCCCTCCCGGCCGGTGCACTTCGGTGCGGCGCTCGGTCATCTCCTCGGTACGGGCGGCCCGCTGGGGCCCGGACCGTTCCTGCTGGTGGAGGCCGGACCCGGGCAGGGGCTGTCGGCGATCGCCCGTCGCCACCCCGCCGTCACCCGGGGCGGTGCCGCGGTGGTGCCGCTCTCCGCGGCGCGGGCCGGTGCGGAACGCGACCGCGCCCAGCTGGCCGAGGCCGCCCGCCGGCTCCTGCCGGCCGCCGCCCCCGCCCGGGTCCCCGCCGTCCCCCGTGCCGGGGCCGGCCACGCCGCGAGCTGACCCGGGCCCGCCCGGATGCCGCCGTGAACGCGGTCCGCCCGGCACGGGCGCGACGCCTCCGGGGCGCGGCCCGGTCCTTCGCCTCGCCCCGGACAGCCGGGCACCCGGGTACCTGGGCGCCCGGACACCCGGACACCCGGACACCCGGACACCTGGGCGCCCGGACACCTGGGCTCCTGGGCACCGGCACGGCGGGCTCGCGCCGGCACAGTCGTGCCCCGGTCGCGGGGGATGTCGACCGGGGCACGGGTTCTGAGGGGGCGTACGGCCCGGGGCCGGCTTCTAGCCCGCCCGTTGCCAGGACGCCGTCGGTGCCTCGGACGGGGTCCAGCGGGCCCGGCGGGCGCGGGGGGCCGCACCCGGGGCCGTGGGGGCGCGGCGGGGCAGGACCGCCAGGATGGCGGTGGTGACCGCGGCGATCTCGTCCGGGGTCGGGTCCCCCCGGAAGACCAGCAGCGGCTTCGGGGGCTGCGCGGCGGCCGAGGCGTCGGCGGCCTCGACGGCCGGGGGGAGCGGGAAGGGCGCCGGGGCGGTCCGCGGGGACGTCGGCGTGGGCGTGGAAGTGGTCGTCCGTGAGGTCATTGCGGCTGGTTCCCATGCTTGCGGGCCGGACCTGCACGGTGCTTCGCGCGCAGCATGGCGAGCGCGTCGATGAGCACCCTGCGGGTGTCGGCGGGGTCGATGACGTCGTCCACGAGGCCGCGTTCGGCGGCGTAGTAGGGGTGCATGAGTTCGGCGCGGTACTCCTCGATGAGCCGCGCCCGGGTCGCCTCCGGATCGTCGGCGGCGGCTATCCGCTTGCGGAAGACCACGCCCGCGGCACCTTCGGCGCCCATGACGGCGATCTCGTTGCCGGGCCAGGCGAAGGACAGGTCGCAGCCGATGGAGCGGGAGTCGAGCACGATGTACGCGCCGCCGTACGCCTTGCGGAGGATCACCTGGAGGCGGGGCACGGTGGCGTTGCAGTAGGCGTACAGCAGCTTCGCGCCGTGCCGGATGATGCCGTCGTGCTCCTGGCCCACGCCCGGCAGGAACCCGGGCACGTCGACGAGGGTCACCAGCGGGATGTTGAACGCGTCGCAGAACTGCACGAACCGGGCGGCCTTCTGGGAGGCGTCGATGTCGAGCACGCCGGCCGACACCGACGGCTGGTTCGCCACGACGCCCACGGTCTGGCCTCCGAGGCGGGCCAGTGCGCAGACCACGTTGGGCGCCCACAACTCGTGCACCTCGGTGAAGTCGCCGTCGTCGACGATCTCCGCGACGACCGGGCGGATGTCGTAGCTGCGGCGGGGTTCCGCGGGCACCTGGTCCAGCAGTGCCTCACAGCGCCGGTCCACGGGGTCGTCGGGCTCCGTCTCCGGGGGGAGTTCGCGGTTGTTGGACGGCAGCAGCGACAGCAGGTGGCGTACCTCGGCGAGGCAGCTCTCCTCGTCGTCGTGGACGAACGCGGCGACGCCGGAGCGGGCCGCGTGCACCTCGGCGCCGCCCAGTTCCTCGTGGGTCACGTCCTCCCCGGTCACGGCCCGCACCACGTCCGGGCCGGTCACGAACATCTGCGAGGTGGAACGCACCATGAACACGAAGTCGGTGAGCGAGGGCGAGTAGGCGGCTCCGCCGGCGCACGGGCCGAGCATGACGCTGATCTGCGGGACGACGCCGGAGGAGCGGACGTTGCGCTGGAAGATCCCGCCGTACCCGGCGAGGGCGGAGATGCCCTCCTGGATGCGGGCGCCGGCGCCGTCGTTGAGGCTGACCAGGGGTGCGCCCGCCGTCTCGGCCAGGTCCATCACCTTGTGGATCTTCTGCGCGTGGGCCTCGCCGAGGGCACCGCCGAAGATCCGGAAGTCATGGGCGTACGCGAAGACCCGCCGTCCCTCCACCAGGCCCCAGCCGGTCACCACGCCGTCGGTGTGGGGCCTGCGGTCCTCCAGTCCGAACCCCGTGGCCCGGTGCCGGCGCAGGGCCTCGATCTCGCGGAACGTGCCCTCGTCGAAGAGCAGGTCCAGTCGCTCCCTGACGGTCAGTCTGCCGCGCCGGTACTGGGCCTGGGTGGCCGCCTCTCCCGGCCCGGCGGCGGCGAGGGCCTTCAACGCGGCGAGCCGACCGGTCAGTTCGCGCAGGTCGGGCGGTCCCTGCCCGGCGCCGGCGGCCGCCGCCCGGGCCGGACCGTGCGCGGCCGCCGGTACCGTGGCCGGGCCGGTCGTGGACACCGGCACCGTGGCCGGAACGGTCGTGGGCCGGTCCACCTCGTAGACGCTCATGTCCCCGCTCACCTTCCTGTCGGCGGTTCTCCGCGGGTCGTCCGCGGTCCTGCACCGGCCGGTCTCCCGGTGGGGTGTGGCGCGTGCACGGGGCCGAGCTCTCCGACCGCGCGGGACCGGCGGCACTCAGCACACAGGGGGCCGCTGGAGGGACGTTAGGGGCGGGCTGGAGACACACCCCGGGGGACCCGGGGGACCCGGGGGCCGCCCTATACGCGGGCGGCCGTCGCAGACGCCGTCGCCCGGGCGCGTACGTCGTCCGCCAGGCGGCGCAGTTCCAGCGAGGGCAGCAGGCCGAACCGTTCGTCGAGGCGGTGGCACAGGACGTCGTAGACGGCGAGGGCGCCCCCCGGGCGGCCGGAGCGGTCCAGCGCCGTCATGTACAGCGCCTGCAGCGCCTCGTGGTGCGGGTGGCCGGTGGTGAGTGAGGCGAGTTCGGGCAGCAGCCGTTCGTGGGCGCCGAGCCGCAGTTCCGCGGCGATGCGGCGTTCCAGTACGCCGGTCCGGCTCTGTTCCAGCCGCATGGCCTCCAGGCCCAGCAGGGCACCCGTGCGGACACCGTCGAAGGCCTCGCCGTGCCACAGCTCCAGCGCCGTCCGGAACAGCCGCGCCCCGCGGGCGTCGTCGCCCCGCTCCACCGCGGTCTGCGCCTCGGCGCACAGCCGGTCGTACACGTGCGCGTCCACCGTGTCGGGCCCGGTCAGCAGCGCGTAACCGCCCGGCCGGGTCACCAGCACCTCCCGGGCCGCGGCCGGATCCCCCAGGGCGCGGCCGATGAACGTACGCAGCCGCAGGACGTACGTCTGCACGCTGACGTGGGCCTTCGGGGAGGCCGCGGCGCCCCAGACCTCCTCGATGACGGAGGGGACGGTGACGACCTGACCGGCCTGCACCGCCAGCAGGGCGAGTAGCTGGCGCGGTTTGGCCGCCGTGGGGACGATCGGAACACCGTCGATGGCGGCGGAGAACGGGCCCAGCACGGTGAGCTTCAAGGGTGTCCCTCCCTGGACGGTCGCCCCGTGGACCGGTGGTCCCCTGGCGTACCGACCGTCGCACGCGGCGCGCACGGCGGGCCAGTGAGCGGAACCCGGATCACGGGTGAATCCGTCACGGCCGCACCGTGAGGACTTCACCTGATTCCTGCGCTGGTCTCGACCCGGCTGGCGTCGAGGGCGGAAGACCTCCTGGAACGCTGCTCCCGGAGGCAGCCTGAGCCAGGAATCCCCTCCCCTTGTGGATGACTTCGGGGAGGGGAGGATTCAAAGCCAGCCCGACGAGCGGGCGATGCGGATCGCGTCGACGCGGTTGCGGGCGCCGAGCTTGTAGACGACCGTCGTCAGGTAGTTGCGCACCGTTCCCACGGACAGGTGCAGGCTCTTGGCGATGTCGCCGACGTCGTCGCCGGACGCGGCGAGCCGCAGCACGTCCGACTCGCGCGGTGTGAGCGGGCACTCCACGTGGTCGAGGGCGGCGAGCGTCAGCTGCGGGTCGAAGACCCGGTCCCCCCTGGCGACGGCACGGATGGCGTCGGCGAGCCGGTCCGGTCCGGCGTCCTTGAGCATGAACCCCCGGACGTTCGCGTCCAGGGCCCGGCGCAGGTGGTTGGGCCGGCCGAGACTGGTGAGGATCAGCACCTGGGTGCCCAGGCCGCGTTCGTGCATCTCCTGGGCCGCGGACAGGCCGTCCAGGACCGGGAGTTCGATGTCCAGGACGGCCACGTCCGGCTTGCGGGCCTCCGCCTCGCGGACGATGTCCGCGCCCGACTCCAGTTCGGCGACGACCTCGATGTCGGGCTGCATGGAGATGAGTTCCACCAGTGCCCGCCGCAGCATGCGCATGTCTTCCGCAATCAGGATCCTGATCACGAGTTCGCGACCCCCCTCCGGCCGCCCGCGCCCCCGCACGAGTTGGCCGGAAGACACAGTACGTGCCGGAGCCGACGACGAGAGGGGCTCGTGAACAGTCGGGTTCCCGGTATTGCCGCGATTTTGAACAAGTGGCGGGACATACCAGGCGACACGGGCCATTTTCCCGGCGTCTACAAGAACATCGGCACCGGATTGAGCCGCTCGTACGGTGTCGGCTCGGCGAGCCGGCCGAGCGCGACGGGGACGTCGTACAGCCGGCCGGGCGCGAACCTGGCCCAGAAGTGCCGCATGCCGGGCACGATCGTCTTGACCACCGGGAGGCCGATGTCCGGCCGCGTCTGGTCGAGGACGAGCAGTTCCATGCCCCGCTCGGCGACGGCCGCGCGGATGGCCGTGACGTCGTCCAGCAGATCGGCGCGGGGCGTGTAGCGGTAGCCGGCCCGGGTGCGGGGCGGGGTGGCGGGGTCCGGCAGCAGGTAGGGGTGCCCTGCCACGGTCGCGGTGCGCCACCATGCGGTCAGCCGCTCGTCCGGGCACCCGTAGCCGGTTCCCCCGGGCCCGGCGCCGACGACGGCCGGCATCATCTGGTTCATCTCCGCCAGTGCGCGGCACAGCGCCACGGACGGGTCGAAGTGGGCGCCGAAGCCGAACAGGACGTCCTCGGTGGCACCGCCGACGCGCCGGGTGACCGCCGCGAAGGCGGGGATCCCGAAGTCGGAGGTGACGTCGAGCGCCCACACCTCACGCCCCAGCGCGGCGTGCACGGTACGGATCCGGTCGATCCAGGGCTCCTCGAAGGAGTCGAGGTCGACACCGGGCTGCCGGGTGCGGTTGTACCACCACAGGGCGACCGCGTCGCGCTCCACGAGTTCCAGGAAGCCCTGGACGACGGCGTCCTCCAGGCTGGTGCCGCCCGCGTTGCCGTTGGAGTCCGCCCGCACACAGCCGAGCCCGGGGGTGCGCGGCGCGTCGTAGTACAGCAGGGCCGTGGGCAGCAGGCGCTGCTCGCCGCGGGTCAGGGACCACACGGGCGTCCAGTCCGCGGGGGCGTCCTCGTCGAAGGGGGCGACCCCCTGGCGCGAGTGGTGGAGCAGGCAGTCGGCGGGGTGCACGGCGCGGTCCGCCACCTGGTGCCAGCTCGCCCGTACGACGGGTTCCCCGCCCTGGAAGGTGCCCGAGTGCCGCTCCAGGGACTCGCACAGCGCGCTGACCCGGGCGTCGAGTTCGGTCATCCCCTTGCCGCCGCTCTCGCCGCGCAGCCGGGAGGCGGCGCCGGTCAGGCCGTGGGCGCCGCGTGCGTGGTTGTGTCCGGCGCGGAAGGAGTTGAACTCGGCGGGACCGCGCGGGTCGCGTTCGACCGCCTTGACCACTCCGGTGATCGGGCTGATCAGGTGCTCGTAGGTGCGCAGGGTCTGTTCCGCGGTGACGGCCCGGTGCCCGTTGCCGGTGCGCTCGGCCTTCGGCCGGGAGACCGGCGTCACCGGGCGGAGCACCCGGCGGGCCACCAGCGTGGGGTCGCCGCAGCCCGGGCACTGCGGTCGTGCGCGCAGCGGGTGCAGCCGGCTGGTGAAGCCGATGGTGTCGAAGGTCAGCACGCCGTCCTGGCCCGGGTAGCGGTGGCCGGCCAGCCACTTCAGGCCCTCGGCCACGGCCAGCTGGTGGCCGATCATGAGGCTCGCGGAGGTCTCGGCCGGCGGGTGCGGCACGGAGCGGCCGAGGCGGGCCCGCAGATGTGCCTCGGTGGCCCGGTGCCCGGCCATCCGGTGGGCCAGGCACTGCCAGCAGGCCGACGCGCCGGGCCGGAAGACGGGGCCGACCCAGGGGGTGGTTCCGTGCGGCTTGGCCAGCAGCCAGGGGTGGCCTGCCGCACGCTGCCGCTCGTCCAGCGCGCGCAGCGCCGGATCGAGGTAGTCGTCGCAGACGACCAGGGTCAGAGCGGCGTCCGCGACGTCGTCGGTCACGGTCAGGCCGGAGGCGGCGCAGGCCCGGGCGACGGCCCGCGCGTCGGCGTCGCCGAGCGCCTCGACCCGTACCGCGAGAGAGCTCGACGGTCCGGGCGCTCCCGCCAGTTCCCAGTAGGCCTCGACGGCACCCTCGGCCGGGGCCGGCTCGGCGGGGTCCGGCCGGCGGGGCGCGGCGGGGTGCGGGGGCGGGGATGGGGTCGTGCTGGGGCTCGGGATCGGGATCGTGCCGGGCCTCAGGCCCGTGCCGGGTCTCAGGCCCGTGCTCGTGCTCGTGCCGGGTCTCGTGCTCGTGCCGGGTTTCACGCTCGGGCCCGAACTCGGGCCGGTGGCCGCCGCGGTCGGCTCCCCGCCGGACCCGCCGGACCCGCCGGCCGGTCCGGAGGCCGGTCCGGAGGCCGGTCCGCCCGTCGGTGGTCCGGGAACGCCGCTGATCAGTTCGGCCTCGCTCAGCCTGCCGATGGCCATCGCCACGTCCAGCGCGGAACACCGGGGTGCCGCGTCGGCGACCAGGGTGCGGAAGTCCCTCGTGCCGTCCAGCAGCGGAGCGACCACCTCCACCCGATCGTCCTCGAAGGCGACGATGCCCCGTTCGGACACGACGTACGTCCCCTCGCCCGGGACGACCTCGGCGCGTACGTGTCTTCTGAACCCCACTCGCAATGCTCTCTCCCCCTGTCGTCGTGTGGTTCAGCGGGTTCAGCGGGTCGCGGCGGCCGTTCCGGCGACCGTGCCGTACTCCGTGTCGGCGATGCACAGCGTCAGCAGGCACACGCCCGCGTCCCCCAGTCCGGAGTAGTCCTCGCGCACGACGCCCTCCCCGGCGGGCCGCGGCAGGGCCGGCGTCCGGGTGTCGGCACCGACCACGAGTCCGAACTCGGCCAGGACCGAGGACGGGGCGGTGGCGTAGCGGCTGGCGGTCTCCGGGTCGAGGAACGCGTGGGTCATCAGCTCGGCGAAGCGGAGCTCGTCGTCAGGGGTGCCGAGGAACGAGTCGAACTGCCGGTCGGCGAAGACGGACTGGTTCATGGTGACTCCCTTGGGTTCGCACGGCGCGCACGGGCGCCGGATGTCGTCAGGGCTGCATGGGACGTGCTGTGCGCGGTGTCCCGGCTGGTGCGCGCCGGCGCGGTCGTCCCGCGGGCCGGTGAGCCAGGGCGTCGTACGGAGTGCCGACGACCGCATGGGCGGCGCCGCGGAGCGGGGCCCTGGACGCGGTGGCCGGAACTGCCGCCTCCGCGCCGGGCCGTGCGGGGCGCCGGACTGTCCTTGCGATCGGTGCTGCGATCAGTGCTGCGCGATCGTGCGGTGCGACCGGTGCGGTGCGACCGGTGCGGTGCGATCGGTGCGGTGAAGGTGCTGCGCCTCTGTGCTGGGCATGAGTTAACGCAATCCCGCTGGCCCCGAGCCAGTTAGCGGCTCATGTGTGGGGATGTGAATTCTTCACTGGTCGCCATATTCCCGTGTCAACCGGGCCGGCGATCAGGACCTTTTACCGGAAAGCAGGCATCTCCCCGGAAGCCCTGTCTGAAGCCTCCACAGGATGCACACCTCCGTTATGATTCGGACGCCGGTTCGGGGGTCCAGGACGACTGGAGGTCTGGTGTCGCAGATGACCGAACGCAGACGCAGGGTTCCGCCGAACCGGACCGGTTCCGCCGCGCCGGACCTGTCCGCGGTCAGTTCCGCGGCCCCGAGTCCGGCCATCGCCTCGGTCCTGGTCGTCGTGGTCTTCGCGGGCTACCTGCTCATGCAGTTGGTGAACGTGCTGGACTCCGCTCCCGGCGGCGCGGAACTCATGACGTGCGTGGGAGTACCTCCGGTGCTCGCGGCCCTGCAGTACCTCCACTCCGCCCCGCACATGGCGGCCCTGCGCACCCGCGTGCTGCCGTGGAGCCTCGTGCTGCAGGCGGTGCTGACCTTCACCCCGCTCGTCGCCTTCGGCTGGCAGTGGGGCGGCATGGCCGGTTTCCTCGCCGGGTCGTTGCTGCTCCTGCTGCCGCGGGGCACCGGCTGGGCCCTGTTCGGCCTGACCACGGCCGCCGTCGTGGTGATCTCGGCACTCCAGTCGCTCGGCGCCGTGAACGTCGCGTACATGGGGGTGTCGACGGCGCTCACCGGGCTGGTCCTGTTCGCGGTGGCCCGGCTCGCCTCACTGGCGGCCGCCATCCACGCGTCCCGTGACGAGCTGGCCCGCATGGCGGTCGCCCGGGAACGGCTGAGGTTCGCCCGCGACCTGCACGACCTGCTCGGCTACAGCCTCTCCTCCATCACGCTGAAGAACGAGCTGATCGCCCGGCTGATCGACAACAACCCGCAGCGGGCCCGGGACGAGGTCGCCGAGGTGCTCACGATCGCCCGGCAGGCACTGGCCGACGTGCGTGAAGTGGCGCGCGGCTACCGGGACATGTCGCTGCTGGTGGAGGCGGAGTCGGCCCGCTCGGTCCTCAAGGCGGCCGGCATAGACGCCCGTATCGACGTGTCCGTCACCGGTCTGTCGTCCACCGCCAACACCATCCTGGCGACGGTGCTGCGCGAGGGCGTGACCAACATGCTGCGGCACAGCCAGTCCAGCACCTGCTCGATCACCACGTCGACGGACGAGAAGGAGGCGCTCGTCGAGCTGGAGATGGTCAACGACGGTGTCGGCGCGGGCAGTTCGATGCCGGCGAGCACCGCGTCCAGCGGCACGGGGCTCGGCAACCTGGCCGCCCGGGTCGCCTCCGTCGGGGGCGGGCTGCGCGTGGGGCCCGGCAGGGACGACGAGGCGGGGGTCTTCCGGCTGGTCGTCCAGGTGCCGGCGGACGCGGTGCCGGTCGCGGAGACGGCGGACCCCCGGGAGGCCTCCTCCCGGCTGACCGTCTGACCGGCCCCGCTCAACGCGCGTCCAGCTCCCGCCGCAGCCGCCGCTCCAGGGCAGTGAGCGGGATGTCCCGCCGCAACCGTTCCGGATGCCCGGGTCCGGGTCCCGTCAACCGCACACCGCGCGCGGACCGCCCGTCCCGGTGCGGGTCCGGGTGCGGATGCGGGTTCGGGTGCGGATGCGGGTTCGGGTGCCCGTCGGACGGTACGCCGTCGTCGTCGCCCTGCCCGCCATCCGCGTACCGGCCGCCGTGTCCGGCACCCGCGTACGGGCCGCCCTCCCCGGCACCCGCGCCCTGGCGGCCCTCCCCGGCACCCGCGTACCCGCCGTCCAGGAACCGCCGCAACTCCTGTGCCGGGAGCGGCACCCAGCACGCTCCGTGGACGACCAGCGCCCGGTAGACCGCCGTCACGACGCTCACCGCTCGGCGCACCACCACACCGCCTCGTCTGCGTCCCACACCCGTCTCCTTCTGCCGGCCGCCCCCTCCCGTGAGCGTTCCCCGGTGCGCTCACGTCCGGCTCGAACCGGGCTCGACGCGGAGGCGGCCCTCCCCCTGCCTCCGGCTTCAGCGGCCCTCGAGCCGCTGCGGGGACACTCGTGCCGTTTTTCCGAGAACCGCGGGCCGTCGTGCCGCCGTGGGAGGAGTAAGTGATGACCAGCCCTGTTACCGGTCACGTGGCCGGGGTCTGATGGCAGGCGAGAGGCCGGTGTGGTGGAGCGCAGGGCTGGACCGCCGGCGGCCGAGGCCCTTGGTCGTCGTGATCACGGGAAGCCTCGGCGGACCGCACCGGTACGTACCGTTGCTGACCCGGCTGGTGCGCCGCGGACACGCCGTGGTCGCCACCGCGCCGGCCCCGGCGCCGTTGCGCCCGGGCCACTTCGAGGCGTCGCTCTCCCGCCTCATCGACGACTGCGCCCGGAACGCGGTGACCGAGCACGTCCACGTGATCGGCTTCGGCCTCGGCGGGCGGCTCGCGCTGGACACCGCCGCCCGGGACGACCGGGTCCGGGTCGTCCAGCTCGTCGGCGCGCCGGTGGCCCGGCTGTTCGACGAACCGGAGCTGCTGCTGTCCCTTCCCAAGGACGACCTGGACTCCCTCGTACGGATGACCGGGGCCGGTCGCCGCGACCTGCTGCCCGAGGCGCTCGGTGCTCTGGCGCTGCGCCCGGAGACGCTCTACGCACTGAAGGGGCTGGTGCGCGTCGCCTACACGGCCGATGACCCCCTCACCCCGCCGCAGGACCTGGCCCTGCTGAGACTCGCCCTGGCGCACAGCGAGTTCCGCGCCTTCCCGGCCGGGGGCGGCACCGCGCCGTCGGACCGCGCGGTACGGCGCTGGCTGGTGGACGGGGTGACGCCGCCACGGCGGCGGGCCTGGCGCCGCTGACCGCCCCGGTCAGCCCTGCCCGCCCGGCTCCCCCAGCCCCTCCGGCCCCGCCCCACCCCTCCGGCCCACCTCGGTCCTTCCGCCCCGCCCCGGGTCCTCCGCCCCACCACCACGGCCCCTCCGCCCCACCACGGCCCCTCCGGCCCCGTCCTGCCCTGCCCTCCTCCCCGGGTCCGTGCGTCCCCGTCCCCCGGCCCCACCCGATGCCCCCCAAGCCCCCGATGCCCTCGATGCCCCCGATGCCCGTCGGCAACCCGCCCGGAACACCGCCTCGACTCCCGGTCGAGGGTGTCTCCAGCCCATGGGGTCACCGTGCGAAGGACTGTCCTACGCGACCGCCCTGGGGTGACCATGCAGGAACACGACGACATCATCGCCGCCGTCACCGGCGGCGACTCACAATGGCGGCCCGACCGGCTGACCCGGCTCCGTGCGCGCCTCGACGAGATCGAGGACGGCCTGGGCGATCCGTGGCACCCCGACAACCCGACGGGGTTCGACGCGGTCCTGGAGGCGGACCGGTCGGGGCAGACCTCGGCGGTCGGCGTCCGGCGGTTCCAGAGCCTCGGTCTGCCCGCCGAGCTGGTACCCGAGTCGCTCGGCGGGCGGATGGCCGGCGCCGACCTGCTCGGCCTGGTGATGCGGCCGGTCTTCCGCCGCGACCCGGCCCTGGCCTTCAGCCACGGCTTCACCCCGTTCCTGGGCGCCCAGATGGTCTGGCTGAACGGCGACACGCGCCAGTGCGGCCGGATGGCCTCGGTGATCCTGCGGGGCGGCACGGTGGGAGTGGCCTGCCAGCGCTTCGAGCACGAGAGCGCGTTCCACTCCCAGGAGTACACCGCCGCCTGGAGCGACGACGGCATGCTGCGGCTCAACGGCCGCAAGAACGCCATCAACAACGCGCACACGGCGGAGCTCGTCATCGGCTTCGTGCGCACCGGCGACGGGGACACCGACTACTCGATCCTGATGTTCGACCCGGCCATGGTGCCGCCCACGCGCGTACGTGCCCTCGGCCGGCACCGGACGACCGGGGTACGGGGCGTGCAGGCGGCCGGCCTGGAGTTCGTCGACTGCCCGTTGCCGGGCGAGTCGCTGGTCGGCACCTGGGGCGACGGCGTCGCGCTGAGCCTGCGCGCCTACCCCGCCGTGCACGCCGTCTTCCCGTCCATGACCGTCGGGCTCGCCGACACCGCGCTGCGGGCCGCCGTACGGGCCGCACAGGAACGGGAGTTCGGCGGGCCGGCCGGGGACGCGTCGACCCGTTCGGCGATCGCCGGGACCTTCGTCGACCTGCTGGTCGCCGACTGCCTCTCGCTGACGGCGAGCCGTTCGGTGCATCTGCTGCCCGACCAGTGCGACGTGCTCACCGCGGTCACCAAGTACATCGTGCCCAAGATCGTCAGCGAGGCCCTGTACGACCTGTCGGCCGTGATGGGCGACGCGTTCCACGCCGACCAGGGCCACAACGCCGTCTTCCGCAAGCACCTGCGGGACCTGTCCACGATCACGTTCGGGCACGTCAGCAGCGCCATCTGCCAGTCGGTGATCGCGCCCTACCTGCCGGCGCTGGCGCCCGGCGCGCCCGCCGCGGCCCCGACCCCCGCCGATCTGTTCCGGCTCGAGGTGCCGCTGCCGCCCATGGACGGCGAGCGGCTCGCCGTGTTCGGCGGCGGCGACGGACTGCTCGACTACCTCGCCCACGCCGCGCTCCGGCTGCCCGACGCGCTCACCGGGCAGGACCACGCGGACCTGCTGCGGGAGCTGGTCGCCGGGCTGTGCGCCGAGGCGGCCGAGATCCGCGAGGAGGCGGGCAGGCTCACCGGCTCCGCGGGCGGTCTACTGCTGGACACGCACAGCTTCCCGCTCAGCGAGCGGTACGCGCTGGTGCTGGCCGCGGCGGCCTGCGTCGGCGTGTGGCTGAACGCGGGCGCGGGCGGCGACGCCTTCCTCACCGACCCGGCGTGGGCGGCGCTCGCCCTGCACCGGCTGCTGCGCCGGGTGGGCAGGTCCGTGCCGGCGCTGCCCCGCTCGATCGAGGGCCAGTTGTGCGACGAGGTGCTGGAGCGGGTCCGTGTCCCGCACAGCCTGGACCTGCTGCGCTCCGGGTGCGCGGGATGAGCCCGCTGCGTGGCGGCCGCCGGCCGCCCCTGCCCCCGCCGAGCCGGGTCGACGGGCCCTCCGGGCCCTGGGCCCGGCTCCTGCACGACCTGGACACCTCGGGCGTGGGCCTGGTGTACGCCTCGCTCGCCGACTGGCGCCCGCTGCTGCCGCCGGAGGCCGAACGCCGCTTCCTGCTCGGTCGGGACTGGGCGCGCTACAGCAAGCTGAACGGCGAGCAGCTGCGTGACCGGTTCCTGGCGACCCGGCTGCTGATCCGGCACAGCGCGGCGGTGGCGCTGGGCACGGAGGCGACCTCCCTGGAGCTCAGCTACGGGCTCAACGGGCGGGTGCACCTGCGCGGTCACGACCAGATCGACGTGAGCCTGAGCCACACCGGCGACCTGCTGATGTGCGGGATCACCTCGCTGGGGTTGATCGGGAT
This sequence comes from Streptomyces sp. WG5, assembly GCF_049974565.1. NCBI lineage: Bacteria > Bacillati > Actinomycetota > Actinomycetes > Kitasatosporales > Streptomycetaceae > Streptomyces > Streptomyces sp. WG5. Next base: position 104,272 of record NZ_JBNGGC010000022.1, read on the forward strand.
CGACGCCGAGCCGCTCAAGCGGCGGTTGAGCGGGCGGGACGTGGAGACCCTGATGTGCACGGCCCCGGAACGGCTGCGGCTGGCCGCGACGGCGGACGAGGAGCGCAACGGGCTGCTGCTGTCGTTGTGGACGCTGAAGGAGGCGTACAGCAAGGCCCTGGGGCAGGGACTGAGGTTCCCGTTCACCGAGTTCGGGTTCCGCACGGGCGGGGACGCGGACGAGGGGACGGGGCCGGCGGGGATCGAGGGGACCGACGGGAGCGCCGCAGCCGAAACGATCCTGCTCGAACGGTCCGACGGAACGCCCGTCGCCGACGACACCTGGCGGTTCGCCACGTTCGACCTGCCCACGGGCCATCTCGCGGCCCTCGCCCTGCAGGACACCCGGCGCTCGGACCAGCCGGACACCCGCGCCGGCACGGCCCTGAACCGGCAGATCCTGGCGGCCATCGGCTCCCTGGACCGCTGAGCCGCACCACGCACCCCGAACGGCCCCGTGACGCCCTGGCGGGCGTCACGGGGCCGGTTCCGTGCGCACTGCGCCGCGGCCCGGGGCGTACGGCGTCGGCCCCGGCACGGAACCGGGCGGGGTCGGCAACGGGGCCGGCGGGGGCCGCCTCCCGTACGGCAACGGCCGCCCGGGACGCCGCCGGCGTGCCCTTCCGCCCGCCCCGGTGGCTCCCGCGCGCGCCGTTCCGCAGCAGGAAGCCGCACCGTCGGGCCGGCCCGCTCGACGGCCCCGCCCCTTCCACCCCGGCTCGAGGTCGTGTCAAGCCCTCAGCGCCACTGTGGACTCGCCGATGAGACCGCTTCGGGACCTGGGGCGGCGTCCATCGGAGGCGCCCGGGCCGGGACAGAGGCCACAAGCCCGCTGTCCCGGCCCCTGGACCGTGTCCGGACCGCACTCGTCACTTCCCACCGCGCGCGCAGGTGCTCCGCGAGAAGCATCCCGGCACCCGGCGATCGCACCGCACCACGCGCCGCCGGGCCCACCGGACCGCCGGGCCACCGGGCCACCGGGCCCGCCGGGCCCACCGGACCGCCGGGCCACCGGACCACCGGGCCCGCCGGGCCCACCGGACCGCCGTAGGAGCGGTACGGACGACAGGGCCGCGCCGGCACGACCCGACCACGCCGAACGGACGAACCGCCGCCTGCGAAGGGGTAACCGACCATGGCACAACTCACCCTCCGGGAACTCGGCGCGATCATGCTCGAGTTCCAGGACCACGGGTCCGCGAGCGTCATCGACACCCGGGCCCTCGACGTCGTCTTCGAGGACCTGGAGTGCGACTCGTTGATGCTGCTCCAGACCACCGGCCGCATCCAGCGGGAGTACGGCGTGGAGCTGGACCGGGACCGGATCGCCGCCGCGGACACACCGCGCGCCCTGCTCGACCTCGTCAACACCGTCCTCGCGGAGGTGGCGGCATGAGGCTCAGCGGATTCAGCGAGGTCCTCCCCGGCGAGCCGGTCACCAACCGCGACATGGCCGAGCGCTTCGGCCTGCACGAGAAGTGGCTGGACATGATGACCGGGAACCGCTCCCGGTACTTCTGCCGGGCGGACTCCCCGCCCTCCGTCCCCAAGAGCACCTCGGACCTCGCGGTGGCCGCGGCCACCGCCGCGCTCGCCGACGCCGGCACCGACGTGGCGTCCCTCGACTTCCTGGTACTGACCACCGCCTCCCCCGACCACCTGATGCCGGCCACCGTCAACCTGGTCGCCGACCGCATCGGCCTCAACGACGTGCCCACCTTCCAGCTGATGTCGGGCTGCGCCGGTGCCCTCACCGGCCTCTACACCGCCCGCGCGCTGCTGGCCTCCGGGCTGCGCCGGGGGCTGGTCATCGGCGCCGACACCTGTCTGAAGCTGTTCCCCTCCAGCGGCGAGATCGCCGGCATGTCACCGGCCGAGCTGATCAACTTCGCCCTGTTCGGGGACGGTGCCGGCGCGGTCGTGGTCGACGCCGACCAGGACGGGCCGGGGCTGCTGGTCGAGCACCTCTTCCTGCGCACCACCGGCATGGGCCGCTCGCCCGCGCAGGTCGCCCGCTGGTTCGGCACCGAGGGCGCGCCGGTGACGGACGGGCCCGACGGCCCGGTGCGCGAACCGTGGGGCGAGGAGGACTACAAGGCCATCGAGCACCACGTGCCGGAGCACGCCGAGACCATCTTCAAGGAGCTGGCGGCCGAGACCGGCTGGCGGCTGGACGAGGTCGAGCACGTGCTGCTGCCCCAGCTCAACGGGGTGATGACCGACGGCATCCGCAAGCGTCTGGGCGTCCGGCCCGAACAGGCCGTCAACTGCGTGGCGGACACCGGCAACAACGGCAACGCCGTGCCCTTCGTCCAGCTCAACCGGGCCATGCAGCGCATCCGGTCCGGCCTCGGGTCCGGCGGCCGGCTGCTGGTGGCGAACGTCGAGTCCTCCAAGTGGATCCTGTCGGGCCTGGCCCTGCGCCACCGGAACGGAGCCGTGCGATGACCACGGCCCCCGCCCGTCCGGCCGCCGGCGACCTGTCGGAGCTGCGGGCCCTGAAGCGCGCCGGGGACCTCGGCGGCTCGGCCCACCGGGTGCGCGCGGTCCTCGCCGCCCTCGGCGACCCCCTCGACCGGGAGGCGGCCGGCGCGCTGCTCGACGGCCGGGCGGCCCGCACCGCGCTCGCGGAGTCCGGCGCGTTCACCCCCGTACCCCTGGCGCTGCTCGGCTCCTCCACCGCCGACCCCGTACCGCCCCTGCTGACGGCCGCGCTGCTGGCCGAGGGCGTCCAGCCGGACACGGCGGCCACCGGCTTCAACCAGTGGCGGATGGAGATCCTGGCCGGGGCGCCGACGCTGCGGGAGCACCGGCCGGCCGTCACCGCCTGCCTCCTGGACGACACCGCCGTCTTCGAGAAGGTCACCGACCCGCTGGACGCCGACGAGGTGGTGGCGCGCTGTGCCGCGTTCCCCGCCGAACTGGCGTCCTGGCTCCAGGCGTACGAGCGTCATCTCGGTACCCTCGCGGTGCTGAACACCGTGCCGTTGAGCGCCGCCCGGCGCGACCGGTTCGTCGACTACGCCACCCGGGCGCGCGTCGAAGCAGCCTGGCAGCGCATGAACGCGGCCGTGCTCGACCTCGCCGGACGCCCGGGCGCCGTGGTGCTGTCCGCGGACGCGCTCGCCGAACGGGCCGGCGCCCGCTGGGCGGCCACCGACCGCATGCGGCACATCGCCTCGCACGCCTACGGGCCTCAGTTCCTGGACGCCTACGCCCGTGAGGTCGCCCGCGTGGTGCTGGCCCGGCTGGGCCGGGCCGCCAAGTGCCTCGTGCTCGACCTGGACCACACCCTGTGGGGCGGCGTCGTCGGTGACGACGGCGTGGGCGCGCTGAAGATCGGCGGGGCGTTCCCCGGGTCGGCCCACAGCGAGCTGCAGCGCCTGGCCAAGGACCTGTCGCGGCAGGGCGTGCTGCTCGCCGTGTGCTCCAAGAACGACGAGGCCGTGGCCCGCGAGGCGATCGACACGCACCCCGAGATGGTGCTGCGCGCCGGGGACTTCGCCGCGTTCCGCGCCAACTGGGACCCCAAGCCGGGCAACGTCGCGGACATCGCCGCCGAGCTGAACATCGGGACCGACGCGATGGTCTTCGTCGACGACAATCCGGCCGAGCGCGGCCTGATGGCCCGGCAGCGGCCCGAGGTGACCGTGGTGGACCTGCCGGCCGACCCGGCCGGTTACGCCTCCGCGCTCGCCGCCTCCGGCCGGTTCAACCAGCTGCGGCTGACCGAGGAGGACCGCGACCGCGGGGCGATGTACCGGGCCCGCGCCGAGCGGGAGCGGCTGCGCGAGACGGTCACCGACGTCGAGGACTACCTGCGCGAGCTGGGCACCGCGATCACGGTGGAGGCCCACGGCCCGCTCAACGCGGCGCGGATCGCCCAGCTCTTCGGCAAGACCAACCAGTTCAACCTGACCGGCATCCGCTACGGCGCGGACGAGCTGGCCCGGGCGGTGGCGGACGGCTCGGCCGGCTGCTACGGCGTCCGGGTCACCGACGCGTTCGGCGACAACGGCCTGGCCGCCGCGCTGACCCTGGTCCGCGAACCGGACGGCGCCTGGCTGATCGAGAACTTCGTGCTCTCCTGCCGGGTGTTCTCCCGGTCCGTGGAGGACGCGGTCGTCGGGCTCGTCCTGCGGGCCGCGCGGGAGGCGGGCGCCCCCGCCGTGCGCGGGCGGCACGTACCGACGGCGAAGAACGCGCGGTTCGCGGAGTTCTACCCCTCGCTCGGCTTCACCGGCCAGGGCGGCGACTTCCGGCACGACCTCACCCAACTCGCCGAGCTGCCCGCATGGGTGCGCATCGGCCCCGGCGAAGGGACCTTCCATGCCCCCTGAGGGAACAGCATCCGCCCTGGACACGGCCGAGCGGACGGTCGTCGAGACCATCGCCCGGCTGCTGGACGCCGACGAGGACGCGCTCGGCCCGGACACCCCGCTGTCCGCCGTCGAGGGCTGGGACTCCGTCAACGCGCTGCGCGTCCTGGTCGCCCTGGAGCGCGAGACCGGCGCCCCGCTCGACTACGAGCGGTTCGCCGCGGCCGAGACCGCGGGCGACATCGGCGCGGTGGTGGCCGCCGCCGGGGGGCAGGCGCCGTGAGCACCCCGATGGCCACCGTCCCGCTGCCCGCGGCGCGGCGGGGGACGTACATCTTCCTGGAGGAGGCGCGCCGCACCGCGCACGTGTACCTCATGGCGGACGTGGACGCCACCGCGCTGCGGGCCGCGCGGGCCGCGGCCGAGCGGCCCGCCTCCTACGTCAGTTACGTCGTGAAGGCCGCCGCCGACGTCCTCGACAAGTACCCCGAGGCCCGCGCCGTGTTCCGCGGCGGCCGTGCGCCGCGGCTCAGCGTGTCGCCGTCCGTGCACGCCAAGGTGCTGTTCGACAAGACCGTCGACGGGCAGCGCTGCGTGGTCTCCGGCACGGTGCCGGACGTCCAGGACAAGGACGTGCACGGCGTGCAGAGCACCATCGACGTCTACAAGAAGGCCCGGGTGGAGGACCCGGACGGGCCGTTCGCCCGGGTGCGCCGGCTCCAGCGGCTGCCGCTGCCGGCGTTCCGGCTGCTGTACCGGGTCATGTCCCGCGACCCGGGGCGGCGGGCCCTGCTGCAGGGCACCTTCGCGGTCACCTCGATCGGCCACGAGCCGGTCGGGGCGATCCTGCCGCTGATCTCCGGGACGCTCGGGTTCGGTGTCGGCCACATCGCCGACGCCGCCACCGTACGCGCGGGCAGCGTGGTCGTCGCGCCCGTCCTGACCCTCTCGCTCGTCTTCGACCACCGCGTCATCGACGGCGCGATGGCCGCCGAAATCCTCGCCGGCGTGAAGAGCCGGCTGGAGAACTGGGAGCCGGCATGACCGATCACACCAACCCGTCCGTGGCCGGCCGCGCGCCGGCCGAGACCGACGTCCTCGTCATCGGGGGCGGCCCGGCCGGCTCCCTGCTCGCCACGCTGCTGGCCCGCCGCGGCATCCGTACCGTCCTGGTGGAGAAGCAGACCGACCTGGAGCGCAGCTTCCGCGGGGAGACCATCGCCGCGCCGTCGGTGACCTCCCTGAACCGGCTGGGCTTCGGCCCGGCCCTGCGCGCGCACGGCTTCCTGGAGACCACCTCGGTCACCACCGTCGCCGAGGGCCGCCCGGTGCTGCACGTCGACTACCGCCGGTTCAAGGACCAGCCGCTGCCCATCGACATTCCGCAGCCCTCCCTGATCCGCATCTTCAACCGGGCCGCGGAGGACCTCCAGGGCTACGTCTACCTGAAGGGCTGGAGCTTCTCCTCGCTCATCGAAAAAAGCGGCGAGATACGCGGCGCGGTCCTGGGCCGGGGGCGCGAGGAGCGGGTGCCGGTGCGCGCCCGGATCGTGATCGGCGCCGACGGACGCTTCTCCAAGGTCCGCAAGGCGTCCGGACTCGCCGCCGACATCCAGCCGATGGCCCGCGACTTCCTGTCGTTCAAGCTGCCCCGGCCGCCGGAGTGGGGCAGCGCCGCCCAGCTCGTCGTCGAGCGGGACAAGCACCTGGTGATCCTGCCGACCTTCCCGGACACGCTGCGCGTCGGCCACAACCTGCCCAAGCGGGGGCTGGGCGAGCTGCGCGCCGCCGGCTTCGACGCCTTCAAGCAGGGCATCATGCGGATCTCCCCGCAGCTCGCGCCGCTCGTCGACGAGCACCTGCGGTCCTGGGACGACACCGGCTTCCTGGAGATCTTCACCGCGGAGATGGAGCAGTGGGCGCGCGACGGCCTGCTGCTGATCGGGGACGCCTCGCACACCGCGACGCCGATCCTCGGCCAGGGGGTCAACCTCGCCATGCAGGACTCGATCACGCTGGTCCCGGTCCTGTCCCGCGCCCTCGCCCGCGGCGGCCCGGAGCGTGTCGTCACCCGGGCCGAGCTGGCCGACTTCGTGGCCGCGCGGCGCGCGCACAAGACGCACGTCACCCGCTTCCAGCGGATGCAGGAGGCCGCGCTCGCGGTCGGCGACCCGCGCGGGGTGCGGCTGCGCCGGCTCCGCTTCCGCCTGCTCAACGCGTTCCCCGGCAAGTACCGGGTCTTCAACAAGGTCATCAACGCCCAGCACGCCATCGACGACGCCGACCTGGCCCTCGCCCGCACCGGCGGGCCGCGCGCGGTCGACGCCGCCGACCCGAGCCCCTTCGAGGTGAGCACGCATGACTGACGAGTCCCCGTCCGCCGCAGGCCGGCCGGTGCCGATCGCGGTGATCGGCATGGCGGGCCGTTTCCCGGGCGCACCGGACATCGACGCGTACTGGCGGCTGCTGACCGACGGCGCGGAGGCGGTGCGTCCGGTGCCGCCGGAGCGCTGGGACACCTCCGCGCAGCTCGACCCGGCCAGGAAGATCCCCTCGGTGGCCGCGCTCCTGGACGACATCGACCAGTTCGACCCGGGGTTCTTCGGCATCTCGCCGCGCGAGGCGGAGGACCTCGATCCGCAGCAGCGGCTGATGCTGGAGATCGGCTGGCTGACCCTGGAGCACGCCGGCGTGCCGGCCGCCGCCGTCCGCGGCAGCCGCACCGGCGTGTACGTGGGCGCGCTGTGGCACGACTACCAGACCAACCGCAAGGAGCGGGGGGTCCCGACCACCCAGCACACCGCCGTCGGCAGCGCCCTGGACATCATCGCGGCCCGCATCTCGTACTTCCTCGGGCTGCGGGGCCCCAGCATGGTCGTGGAGACGGGCTGCTCCTCCGGCCTGGTCGCGCTGGACCTGGCCGCGGGCGCGCTGCGCTCCGGCGACCTCGACGGCGCCTTCGTCGGCGGCGTCAACCTGATCCTGGCGCCCGACAACTCCATCGGGCTGACCCACTTCGGCGGCCTGTCGCCCGACGGCCACTGCCGGGCGTTCTCCGCCCGGGCCAACGGGTTCGTGCGCGGCGAGGGGGCGGTCGGGGTCTGGCTCAAGCGGCTGGACCGGGCGATCGCCGACGGCGACCGCGTCCACGGCGTCATCGTGGACAGCGCCGTCAACAACGACGGCGGCGGGCACAGCCTGGTCTCCCCCAACATCGAGGCGCAGGCGGACCTCCTGCGCCGGGTGTACGAGCGGGCGGGCGTCCCCCTGGACCGGCTCGCCTACGTCGAGGCGCACGGCACCGGCACCCTGCGCGGCGACCCGATCGAGACCGAGGCGCTGGGCGGCGCCCTGGGCCGGGCCCGCCCCGCCGGCTCCGGGCCGCTGCTCATCGGCTCCGCCAAGAGCAACATCGGTCACCTGGAGGCGGCGGCCGGACTGGCCGGGCTGGTCAAGACCGTGCTGGCGCTGCGGCACCGGCACATCCCGCGCAGCCTGCACGCCGAGGAGCCCAACCCGAAGATCCCGTTCGCCGAGCACAACCTGAAGGTCGCCACCGAGCCGGTCGACCTGCCGGCCGACGGCACCCTGTACGCGGGCGTCAACTCCTTCGGCTGGGGCGGCACCAACGCCCACGTGGTGCTGCGCACCCCGCCCGTGCACGAGCCCCCCTCGGTGCCCGCGCCCGGCGCGCTGCTGCTGCCGCTGACCGCGCACAACGACGCCGCGCTGCGCCGCCGCGCCGAGGACGTGCTCGCCGCACTGCCCGAGGACGCCGACGGTGTCGTACGCCTGGCCGGGACGCTCGGCAACGAGCGCGACCACTTCCCGGCGCGCGCCGCGGTCACCGCCTCCGACGCCGCCGAGCTGCGGGACCGGCTGGGCCTGTTCGCCGCCGACCCCGGCGCGGAGATCCCGGGAGTGGTCACCGGCCGGGCCAGGGAGCGCGGCCGGGTCGCCTTCGTGCTGCCCGGGCAGGGCTCGCAGTGGGCCGGCATGGGCCGGCGGCTGTACGCCGAGTCCCCGCTGTTCGCGCAGGTGATCCGGCGCTGCGCCCGGGCGCTGGACCCGCACTTCCCGTGGGACCTGGAGGCCATCGTCTCCGGCACGGCGGGCGACGACTGGCTGGAGCACGTCGAGATGCTCCAGCCGACCCTGTGGGCGATGTCCCTGGGCATCGCCGAGCTGTGGCGGGCGGCCGGCGTCGCACCGGACGTCGTGGTCGGGCACAGCCAGGGCGAGGTGACGGCCGCGACCATCGCCGGGCACCTGTCCTACGAGGACGGGGCGCGGATCATCGCGCTGCGCAGTCGGCTCGCCAAGCGCACCGCGGGCCGGGGGCGGATGCTCGCCGTCGACCTCGGGGTGGCGGAGGCCGAGAAGGCCCTGGAGGGCTTCGAGGACAGCGTGTCCCTGGCCGTGAACAACGGCCCGTCCTCCTGCGTGCTGTCGGGCGACACGGACGCGGTGCTGATGCTGCGGGAGCTGCTGGAGGCGGACGGCACGTTCTGCCGCCTGGTCAACGTCGACTACGCCTCGCACTGCCACCACATGGACGAGCTCACCGACGAGCTGGTCGAGGTGCTCGCGCCCGTACGGCCCCGCGACGGCGCCGTGCCGATGATGTCCACGGTGGTCGGCCGGGAGATCGGCGGCGAGGAACTGGACGCCGCCTACTGGGCCGCCAACCTGCGCCGGCCGGTGATGTTCGCGGACGCCCTGTCCGCCCTGCTGGACGCCGGGGTCACCCACGTCGTGGAGATCAGCCCGCACCCGGTGCTGACGCCGGCCGTGGAGCAGCTGGCGGCCGCGCGGGAGACACCCGTGGCGGTGCTGCCCAGTCTGCGCCGCGAGGAGGGCGCGCTCACCGACTTCACCCGCGCGCTGGGCCGCGCCTACACGGAGGGCCTGGCCCCGTTCGGCGCGCTGCCCGCCCGGCCGGGGGCGGCCGTGCCGCCGTACCCGTGGCAGCGGTCCCGTTTCTGGCTGCCCGACGTGCCCCGGCGCAGCACGGCGCCGGGCGGTGGCCTGGCCTTCGCGTTCACCCCGTCCGCCACCGAGCAGGACGTCCACGAGGGCCGTACCGAACTGTCCCTTCACGACCTGCCCTGGCTGCGCGACCACCGGGTGTACGACGCCGTGGTGCTGCCCGGCGCGGCGATGCTGGCGCTGGCGGTGGCCGCCGCCCGGGCCCGCACCGGGCAGCACCCCGAGGCCCTGCACTCCGTACGGTTCCGCAGCGATCTGACGCTCACCGACGAGCCGGTCCGCGTCGGCGCCCTGTGGCGCGAGGACGGCGCCGACTCGGCGGGCTTCACCCTCACCTCGCTGCCCGAGGGCGCGGACACCTGGACCCGGCACGCCACCGCCCGCGCGGGCGCCGGCGGCCAGGACCTGCCGGTCCCGCCCGGACTGCCGGAGGACGCCCGGGAACTGGAGGCCGACGCCTTCTACGCCGACTGCGCCGCCCGCGGACTGAACTACGGGCCCGCCTTCCGCGGCGTGACCGCGCTGCGCGTGGCCGGCGACCGGGCCGCCGGGACCGTACGGCTGCCCGACTCCTGCCTGGCCGGGGTGCGCCCCGGCGAACTGCACCCCGCGCTGTGGGACGCCGCGCTCCAGGTCACCCTCGCCCTGGTGCCGGGCGGCGCCACGGTCGTGCCGACCGCCGTGGCCCGCGTCGACCTCGCACTCGGCCGGGACGCGGTCGTCACCGCCGTCTCGGCGCACGCGCACCGCACCGGCGACGACACCTTCGACCTGGTCTGCCACGACGACGAGGGCCGGCCCGTACTGGGCATGGCGGGCCTGCGGTTCCAGACCATCGAGGCGGGCGACGAGCGGCGGGTGGACCCGGCGCGGCTGCACCGGCTGGAGTTCCGGGCCGCCGACGGGACGTCCGCGGCGCCGGCCGTGCGCACCGGCCACTGGGTGCTGTACGACGCCGCCGGCACCGGCGCGGAACTGGCCGCCGCGCTCACCGCCCGGGGCGCCACCGCCACCGTGCTGCCGGCCGGGCCGGACGCGGCGGACCGGCTGCGCGAGGGCGACGCCCCCGACGGGCTGGTCTTCCTGGCGCCCGGCGCGGAGCGTGGCCTCGCGGACCAGCGGGCCGGACTGCTCCGGCTCGCCGACGTGGTCCGGGCGGCCACCGCGCTGCCGGTGCCGCCGCGGACCGTGGTGGTCACCGACGGGGCGCAGAGCGTGTCCGCCGACGAGTCACCCGACCCGGGGGCGGCGCTGTACTGGGGCTTCGGCCGGGTGCTGCGCCGCGAACACCCCGAGCTCGCCGCGTCGCTGGTCGACGTGCGCGCCGCGGCCGGCGACTGGACCGGGCCGCTCACCGCGCTGCTGCTGTCCGCGGACACCGAGGACCAGACCGTGCTGCGCGGCGACCGGCGCCTGGTGGGCCGGCTGGTGCGCGGCGAGGAGGAGGACCCGGTCACGGCACGGCTGCCGTGGACGGGGGCGGCCCAGCCGTTCCGGCTGCGCCCGGACGCGTCGGGACTGTGGGAGGGGCTGGCGTTCCGTCCGCTGGCCCGCAGCGCGCCCGCCGCCGGCCAGGTCGAGGTGGCGGTCGAGGCGGCCGCCGTCAACTTCATCGACGTCATGAAGGCCATGGGCACCTATCCCGACGACTCGGCCGGTGCCGGGCTGCTGGGCGGCGAGTGCGCCGGCACGGTCACCGCGGTGGGCCCCGGGGTGACCGGGGTCGCCGTCGGCGACCGGGTGGTGGCCTGCGGCTTCGGTGCCCTCGCCTCGCACCTGACGGCGCGCGCCGAGCACGTCAGGCCGCTTCCGGAGCGGCTGACGCCCGCCCAGGCCGCCGCCCTGCCGCTGGTCACCGCCACCGCCTGGTACTCCCTGGCGGAGAAGGCGGCGCTGGAGGCCGGGGAGACCGTGCTGATCCACTCCGCGGCCGGCGGACTGGGGCTGGCCGCGGTCGGTGTGGCCCGCGCCCTGGGCGCCCGCGTCGTCGCCACGGCCGGCACCGAGGCCAAGCGGGCGGCGCTGCGGGAGATGGGCATCGAGCACGTCCTGAACTCCCGCGACCTGTCCTGGGCCGACGAGGTACGGCGGATCACCGGCGGGCGGGGCGTGGACGTGGTCCTCAACTCGCTGGCGGGCGCGGCGATCGAGCAGGGCCTGGCCGTGCTCGCCGAGGACGGCCGGTTCATCGAGGTCGGCAAGCGGGACATCTACGCCTCGCGCACCCTCGGCCTGCGCAGCTTCGCCAAGGGCACCAGCTTCGCGGCGGTCGACGTGGCCGGTCTGATCACCCGCCGCCCGGCCCGCTTCGCGCGGATCCTGGACGCGGTCTGGCAGCGCGTGACCGACGGCACCCTGCCGCCGCTGCCGGTCACCGAGCACCCGTTCGCCGACGCCGCCGAGGTGCTGCGTTCCATGGCCCGTGGGGAGCACACCGGCAAGCTCGTGCTCACCGGGCCCGGCCGGGTCGCCTCCGTCGCTCCGGAACCGCTGCCGGCGGGCCGGCTGCGGCCCGACGCCACCTATCTCGTCACCGGCGGACTGGGCGCGCTCGGTCTGTCCCTCACGGAGTTCCTCGCGGACCGCGGCGCCCGCTCCGTCGTCCTGCTCGGCCGTTCCCGGCCCGGTGCCGCCGCCGAGCGCCGTATCGAGGAGCTCAGGACGCGGGGCACCGAGGTCACCACGCTCGCCGTCGACGTCGCCGACCGTGCGGCGCTGGCCACGGCACTGGACGCCGTACGGGGGCAGCTGCCGCCGCTGCGCGGCGTGTTCCACGCGGCGGGCGTGCTCGACGACGCCGTCATCGGCAACCTGACCGCCGATCAGCTGGTGAAGGTCCTGGGGCCGAAGGTCGACGGGTCACGCCACCTGGACGAGCTCACCCGGGACGACCCGCTCGACCTGTTCGTGCTGTTCTCCTCGGTGGCCGGACTGGTCGGCAACCCCGGCCAGGCCGGGTACGCGGCGGGCAACGTCTACATGGACGCGCTGGCCGAGGCCAGGCGGCGGCGGGGGCGGCCCGCGCTCGCCGTCCAGTGGGGCCCGTTCGCCGACATCGGCCTCGCCGCCGACGACGCGATCCGCGGTGACCGGCTCGCCGACCACGGCATGTCCGGTTTCACCGCCGCGGAGGCCTGGCAGGCCCTCGCGCACCTGCTGGACGGACCCGGCCGGGTGGTGTCGTACGTCCCGCTGGACGCCCGGCACTGGTTCGACGCCTACCCGGAGACCGCGGCCCAGCCCAGCTGGGGCGTCATGGCCCTGCTCGCCCGGGACGGCGGCGGGCCCGGCGGCGCCGAGGAGTTCCTGGGCCGGGTGCGCCGGGCGGACGACGCCGAACGCCCGACCCTGGTCGAGGGCAAGGTCCGCGAGCTGGCCGGCCGGGTCCTGCGGCTCGAGGCCGGCTCCATCGACCGTGAAGCGCCCTTCAAGTCCCTTGGGCTTGACTCGCTGATGAGCCTGGAGCTGCGCAACCGACTGGAATCGGCGTTCGGCATGAAGCTGTCGCCCACGCTCCTGTGGACCTACGGGAGCACCGCGGCGCTCGCCGCGATGCTCGCCGGGCGCCTGACGGACCCGGCCGAACCCGCCCGGAAATGATGCCGGCCGGGCGCCGCCGATCACCGGCGGCGCCCGGTCCCGCCTTGGCTCAGCCGCCAGCAACGACTGCCGATCGCGAGGGACTTCTTGTGACCAGCACACCGACCCATGGGGCCCCGGCCGGCCGGGGCGCCGGACGCCCCACCGCCACCCCGCTCAGCCGGGCGATGGACACCATCAAGAAGCTGCGCGCGGAGCTGGACGAGGCGAAGGCCCGGCCGGCCGACGACGCCGGCCCGCTGGCCGTGGTCGGCGTCGGGCTCCGGCTGCCCGGTGGCATCGCCGACCTCGACGGCTACTGGGACGCCCTCGCCGAGGGCCGTGACCTGGTCCGTCCGATGCCCGAGCACCGCAAGGAGCCCTTCACCGCCGAGTGGGACGCCCTCCCGCACCGCGGTGGCCACCTCGACGACGTACTCGGTTTCGACGCCGCCTTCTTCGGCGTCAGCCCGCGTGAGGCCCGCAGCCTCGACCCGCAGCACCGGCTGCTCCTCGAAGTGGCCTGGGAGGCGCTGGAGGACGCGGCGCTGCCGCCGCGCGCCCTCGCCGAGAGCGGACGGCGCACCGGACTGTACGTGGGCGTGACCGGCCAGGACTACCGCGACTGGCAGCCCGCGGGGCAGGAGGACGCCTACTGGCTGACCGGCAACGGGCACTGCTTCGCGGCCGGGCGGATCGCCTACACCCTGGGCCTGATGGGGCCGGCGGTCGCCGTGGACACCGCCTGCTCGTCCTCCCTGACCGCGGTCCACCTCGCCGGCCAGGCGCTGCGCCGCGGCGAGTGTGACGTGGCCCTCGCGGGCGGCGTCAACCTGATCCTGTCGCCGCGCTCGACCCGGCTGATCCAGCAGACCAACTCCCTGGCCCCGGACGGCCTGTGCAAGACCTTCGACGCGCGGGCCAACGGTTTCACCCGCGGTGAGGGCTGCGGTGTCGTCGTCCTGAAGCGGCTCGCCGACGCCCGGCGCGACGGCGACCGCGTGCACGCCGTGGTCCGCGGCAGCGCGGTCAACCAGGACGGCCGTTCCTCGGGCTTCACCGCACCCAACGTCCGGGCGCAGATCTCCCTGATCCGGGCCGCCCTGGACGACGCCGGACTGAGCCCTGCGGAGATCGGCGCCGTCGAGGCGCACGGCACCGGCACCGCGCTCGGCGACCCCATCGAGGTCGAGGCGATCGTCGCCGCCCTGGACCGGTCCGCGGGCGGCGCCCCGCTGCGCATCGGCTCGGTGAAGACCGGCCTGGGCCACCTGGAGGCGGCCTCCGGCATCGCGGGACTCATCCGCGGCGTGCTGTCGGTCCAGCGGCGCCTGCTCCCGCCGGTCGTGCACCTGAGCACCCTCAACCCCCGCATCCAGCTCGACGGCACCGGCATCGAGTTCCCCCGCGAGGTGCTGCCCTGGGAGGCCGGCGACAGCGGGCCGGGCAGCTGCCTGGGCGTCAGCTCGTTCGGCATGAGCGGCACCAACGCCCACGTCGTCCTCGGCGCGCCGACGGAGCGGGAGCGGACACCGGCCGCGTCGGACGCCGGCCCGGTGGCCGGCTTCGAGCTCTCCGCCCGCACCGAGGGCGCGCTGCGCACCTGGGCGGGCCTGCTGGCCGGCCGCCTGGCGGAGCTGCCCGCCGAGGAGTACGCCGCGTTCGCCTACACCGTCACCCACGGCCGGGCCCGCCACGGGGTGCGCGCCCTGGTCACCGCCGAGGACCCCCGGGCCGCGCTGTCGGCCCTGCGCGAGCTCGCCGCGGGCGGCACACCGGAGGCGGTACGGCTGACCGACGCCGCGCCGGACGCCCCGGCGGACCCGGCCACGGCCGGACTGCCGCGCGCGGTCACCAGCCTGCCGGCCTACCCGTGGGAGCGGGTGCGGTACGCGCCCGCCCGGGACGCGGACGCGGGCAGCGGTACGGGGAACCGGTCCGCCGGGAACGCCGGAAACGCAGGAAACGCCGGAAACGCCGGGAACGCGGACGCGGGCAGCGGCGCGGGAACCCGGTCCGCCGGGAACGCGGCCACGGAACAGGCCGCCACGGACGCCGGTACCCGCCACGTCACCGACGAGGCCGGGGCCGACGGCCCGCGGACGGCACTCCCCGCGCTGCACGTCGCCTGGACCCCGTACACCCCGCCCGTCGCCCCGGAGGTGCCGGACGCCCCGGACGCCGCCGCGGGCCGTCCGCTGCTCGTCGCCGGTGACGACACCGCTCTGGTGGCCCTGCTCGCCCAGGCCGCGCGGGCCGGCGGCAACCGCCCCGTGGAGGTGCTGGACACCCTGCCCGACTCCGCCGCGCAGTGGGCCGCGGTCCGGGCCGAGCACCCCGGGGACCTGCTCCTCGCGCTCGCGGCGGCGCCGCTGCCCGGCGCACCGGACGAACCCGCGCCCACCCGGCACGCCGCCGCCCTGGCCGCCGCCGCGACCGTCGCCGTGCGCGCACTGCCGGACGGCCCCGGCCGCGTCCACCTCGTCACGTCCGGCGTGCGTCAGGTGACCGGCGACGACGCGATCGCCGCGGGCGACCACGGGGTGCTGCACGGACTCGCCCCCGTACTCGCCCTGGAGTTCCCGCGCGTGTGGGGCGGCATCGTGGACCTTCCGGCCGACTGCGGCCCCGAGGACGCGTCGGCCGCGCTGACCGCGCTCGCGGCCCAGGACGCCGAGGACCTGCTCGCCGTCCGCGCCGGCCAGGTCCACGCGGCCCGGCTGCGCCCGGCCGATGAGAAGCCGCAGCCGCTGCCGGTGCGCCCGGACGGAACGTATCTGCTGAGCGGTGGCCTGGGCGCCGTCGGCCGTGTGCTCGCCCGCGACCTGGCCTCCCGCGGCGCCGGCCACCTCGTCCTGCTCGGCCGCCGCGCCCAGGAGGAGCTGCCCGCCGAGGCGACGGACCTGCTCTCCGGGCTGGCCGCGTCCGGCACCCCGACGACGTACCTGCAGGCCGATGTCGGCGACGGTCCGGAGCTGGCCGCCGCCCTGAGCGCGCTCGACGCGCTGCCCCCGCTGCGCGGGGTGGTGCACGGCGCCGGCGCCATCGAGCGGCTGCCGCTGGCGGAGGCCGGCGAGGAGGCCTTCGCGACCGCGCTGCACGGCAAGTTCACCGGCGCGCACTGGCTGCGGCTGCTGACGGACGACCGGCCGCTGGACTTCTTCGTGCAGCTGTCCTCCGTCTCCGCCGTCTGGGGCACCAGCGGCTACGGCGCCTACGCGGCCGCGAACGGCGCCCTGGACGCGGTGGCGGAACGGGCCGCCGCGTCCGGACGGCCGGCCGGCAGCGTCGCCTTCGGCCCCTGGGACCTGGACGGCATGGCCGACTCCGAGGCCCGGACCCAGCTCGCCCGGATGGGCGTGCGCCCGGTCACCGCGGCGCAGGGCAGTGCCGCCCTCGCCGTGGCCGGTCCGCACGGTGCCCATCTCGTCGCCTGCGACCTGGACGCCGACCGCTTCACGGCCGTCATGAACGCCGTACGCCCGCGCCCCCTGTTCGACCTGCTGGCCCGGCCGTCCGCACCGGCCGCCGCCACCGCCCCCCGCGCCGGCTCCGGCTCCGGCTCCGGCAGCGGCGCCGACGCCGGGGAGGCGCCCGTCGCGCCCCGCGACGCGCTGCGTGCCGCCCCCGGGCACCGGCGGCCCGCGCTGGTGGCCGCGCACGTCCGCGAGGTGCTGGCCGAGATCCTCGGCCACGACGACCCGGCCGCACTGCCGGAGCGGACCGGGTTCCTCGACCTGGGCCTGGACTCGATCATGGCCGTCGACGCCTCGGCCCGGCTGTCGGAGGTGCTCGGCCTGGACGTCGGCATCGGCGACGTCTTCGGCCACCCCTCCCTGGAGCGGCTGTCCGCCGAGCTGACCGGCCGCCTGTCGGACGCCCCCGCCCCCGCCACCCCCGCGCCGCGCCGCACCCCGCCCGCCCGCCTCACGGCCGGCACCACCGCGGCGGGCAGCACCGCGGCCACCCCCGCGACGGCCCTTCCCGTCACGGCGGCCGGAACCGCGGGCGCCCAGGAACCCGCCCCGGCCGCCCCGGCCTCGGAACCCATAGCCGTCGTCGGCATGGCCGGCCGCTTCCCCGGCGCCGACTCCGTCGAGGACTTCTGGTCGCTGCTCGAAGAGGGCCGCGACGGGGTGGGCCCGGTGCCCGCCGACCGCTGGGACGCCGAGCGCCTCGGCACCCCCGCCCAGGGCGGCTTCCTCGGCGACATCCGCCGCTTCGACGCCGCGTTCTTCGACATCCCCGCCCGGGAGGCGGAGAGCCTCGACCCGCAGCAGCGCCTGCTGCTCGAAGCGTCCTGGCACGCGCTGGAGGACGCGGCCTGCGCCCCCTCCGCGCTCGCGGGCAGCCGTACCGGCGTGTTCGTCGGCATCTCCAACGCGGACTACGCCCGCGTCATGGAGAGCGGCGGAGCGGACGCGCTGGACGCCTACTTCCCCACCGGCACGGCGCTGAACGCGGCGGCCGGACGCATCGCCTACTACCTCGGTCTGCACGGCCCGGCGCTCGCGGTCGACACCGCCTGCTCGTCGTCGCTGGTCGCCCTGCACCTGGCGGTGCGCTCGCTGCGCACCGGCGAGACCGACCGGGCCCTGGCCGGCGGCGTCAACGTCATCACGGCACCCACCTGCTCGGTGGCCGTCTCCCGCGCCCACATGCTGTCGCCCGAGGGCCGCTGCAAGACCTTCGACGCCTCCGCCGACGGTTTCGTCCGCGCCGAGGGCGTCGGGGTGCTGGTGCTGCGCCGCCTCAGCGACGCGCTGCGCGACGGCGACCGGGTGCTGGCGGTCGTCCACGGCAGCGCCGTCAACCAGGACGGCGCCTCCTCCGGGTTCACCGCGCCCAACGGCACCGCGCAGCGCCGGGTGATCCGCGAGGCGCTCGCCGACGCCGGCGTCGAGGGCGCCGACATCGACTACCTGGAGGCGCACGGCACGGGCACCTCGCTGGGCGACCCGATCGAGGTGGAGGCCGCCTGGGACGTGCTGGGCCCCGGCCGCCGGCCCGGCGAGCCGCTGCTGATCGGCTCGGTCAAGAGCAACATCGGCCACTGCGAGTCGGCCTCCGGCATGGCCTCCCTGATCAAGTCGGTGCTCGCGCTGCGCCACGGGCGGATCCCGGCCGGACTGCACTACAGCACGCCCAATCCGCACGTGCCGTGGCGGGACATGAACATCCGGGTCGTCGACGGCCGGGTCTCCTGGACACCCGGCGACCGCCCCCGCCTGGCCGGCGTCTCCGGCTTCGGCTTCTCCGGCACCAACGCGCACGTCGTCCTCGGCGAGGCACCCCCCGCCGCCCGGAGCACCGCGGGGAGCGCGCCGGACCCGGGTGCGCTGCTGCTGCCGCTGTCCGCGCCGGACGCGGCCGGCCTGGAACGGGTGACGGCCGCCTGGGAAGAGGCACTGGAAGGCGCGGACGAGGAGCTGCTGCCCGACCTCGTCGCCGTCGCCGCGGCCGGCCGCGCCCACCTGCCCGTGCGCCGGGCCGTGCTGGGCACCGGGCGCGAGAAGCTGCTCTCCGCGCTGCGTGCGGCCGGCGCGCCCGGCACGGCGGCCACGCGGGCGCCCCGGGTGGCCTTCCTGTTCTCCGGACAGGGCGCCCAGTACTTCGGCATGGCCCGCGAACTGTACGAGAGCGAACCGGTGTTCGCGTCGGTCTTCGAGGACTGCGACCGCATCCTCACCCCGTACCTGGGCGACTCACTGCTCAACCTGGTCTTCTACGGCGACGACCCGCAGGCCGTGAACCAGACCCGGATCACCCAGCCCGCCCTGGTGGCACTGGAGCTGGCCCTGGCCGCGCTGTGGGAGTCGTGGGGCGTGCGGGCCGCCGCCGTGATGGGGCACAGCGTCGGCGAGGTCGCCGCCGCCGTGCACGCCGGGGTGCTCGGCCGCGAGGACGGGCTGGCCCTGATCGCCCACCGCGCCCGGCTGATGCAGTCGACCGAGCCCGGCGGCATGCTGTCCGTCTCCGCCGCCCCGGACTCCGTCGCGGCCTGGGCCGAGGAGGCCGGCGTGGACGTGGCCGCCGTCAACGGGCCCGAGTCGGTCGTGGTGGCCGGACCGAAGGACCTTCTCGACGCGTTCGCCGCGCGGCTGACGGAGCGCGGGGTGCGCAGCAGGGCGCTGACCGTCTCGCACGCCTTCCACTCCCGGCTGATGGACCCGGTGCTCGCGGAGTTCGAGGCCGCCGTCGCCCCGCTCGCCTTCGGCGCCCCGCGCATCCCGGTGATCGCCAACGTCACGGGCGCCGAGGCGGCCGACGACACCTACGGCGCGGGCTACTTCGTGCGGCACATCCGGCAGCCGGTGCGTTTCCACGAGGGCGCCCTCGCCCTCGCCGAGCTGGGCGTCGACGTCCTGCTGGAGGTCGGCCCCGACCGGACCCTGGTCAACCTGGTGCGGGCCGCCGGACTCACCCCGGCCGGCGGGGGCGTGCCCTCGCTGCGCCGCGGCGGCGTGGACCGCAGCCAGCTGCTCGCCGCCGCGGGGCACCTCTACGAGCAGGGCCAGGACCTGGACTTCGCGCGGATCACCGGCCGCCCCGCGGGCCGCGCCGCCGCGCCGCGCTACCCCTTCGCGGACACCTCGTACTGGACCACCGCCGCCCCCGCCGCGCCCGCGCCGGCCGGCGGACCGCGCCCGGGGCACGGGCGCCACTGGGGGGCGGAGCTGAAGTCGCCCGCCCTGACCGGGCGCGCGTTCTCCTTCACCCGCAGCACCTCGTTCCCGGCCTACCTCACCGACCACCGGCTCTACGGAACCGTCGTCACCCCGGCCGCCTCCCACCTGGGCACCGTGCTGTCGGCCCTCGGCGGGGACGGCTCGCCCGTCCTCGTACGGGACCTGATCTGCCCCCGGGCGCTCGTCATCAAGGACGGCGAGGAGTACGAGGTGCAGATCACCGTCGACCGGCCGGGCGCCGACGGCAGCGCGGAGCTGTCCGTGCAGAGCCTCGTCGACCCCGAGCGCGGCATCTGGCAGCGGCACATCGGCGGACGGTGCGCCACCCCCGCCGTCGAGGAGACGCACCGGCCCCGCCCGGCCGACCGCGCCGCCTTCATGGCCGCCGCCGACCGGCACCTGACCCGGGACGACTTCTACGACTACTTCCGCTCCCTGGGCTACACCCTGGGCCCGTCCTTCCGCTGGATCGACGAGGTGTGGATCCGCGGCGACCAGGCTCTGGTGCGCTACCGGATGCCGGACCTGCCCGACGACCCGGCCGACTACGAGCTGTACCCCGGCCTGATCGACTCCTGCTTCCAGAGCATCGCGGTGTTCCTGGTGGACGAGGGCGCGGCCGAGGCGCCGTCCCTGGCCATCCCGTTCGCCGCACGGGAGCTCTCCTTCCACGGCCGGCCGGCGACCCGCGGCGAGCTGTGGGGCGAGGTGCGGGTGCTGCGCGCCGAGCCACTGGCCAATGACCGGCTGCGGGTGGAGACCGCGGACCTGCACCTGTACGCGGTCGACCCGGCCACCGGTGGTGAGCACAGCGTGTTCCGGGCCGACGAGTTCCGCATCCGGCACGCCTCGCGGGCCGTCCTGGAGGCGGGTCTGCGCGGGGACGGCCTGGTCCGCACCCTGGACTGGGTGCCGCTGCCGCAGGACGCGTCCGCGCCGCTCACCGCTCCGGTGCCGGTGGCCCTGCTCGGCGACGCCGACGACACCCACGCGCTGGCCGCCGCGCTGGAGGCCGCCGGCCACCAGGTGTCGGTGCACGGCGACGGCCTCCCCGACGGCCCGGACCGTCCGGACGCCGGGCTCGTGGTGGACGCCCGCTGGCTGGCACCGCGCCCGTCCGGTGCCGGGCCGGACACGGACGGCGCACCCGGCGCCGGGGCCGTGCTGGGCGCGGTCCGTGCGCTCGCCGCCACCCTGCGCGCGCTGCCGCCGGAGCTGCCCTACGTGCTGCTCGCCGACGGTGACGCGGTGCGGGCACCACTGCGGGAGGCCCTGTTCGGGTTGCTGAGCTCCCTCGAGGCGGAGCAGACCGAGCGCCGCCTGACCCGGCTGCGGCTGGACGCGGGCTGGCGGGCCGAAGGGGTCGCCGCGCTGCTCGGCGGCCTGCCCGGGGAGACCCGGCTCGCGCTCACGGACTCCGGTGTCCGCGTCGCCCGCCTGGTCGGCGTACCCGCCCAGCCCGCCGCCCGCGAGCGGGCCGGGGGCGCGCTGATCACCGGTGGTCTCGGCGCGCTGGGCCTGGCCGTGGCCGCCGCGCACGCCGCCCGCGGCGGCGACCGGGTCACGCTGATGGCCCGGTCCGCGCCCGGCGACGTCGAGCAGGGGGTGATCGACTCGCTCACCGCGGCCGGGGTCCGCGTGTCCCTGGTGCGCGGCGACGTCACCGACCCGGCCGACATGGCGCGGGCCGTTGCCGCCGCCACCGCCGACGGCCCGCTGGGCACGGTGTACCACCTGGCCGGCGTCAACGCGGACGGTGCCTTCCCCTCCCTGACGGACGCCTCCTACGAGAAGGTCTTCCACGCCAAGGCACGGGGCGCCGACGTCCTCGCCGACGCGGTCGCCGGCCACGATCCGCGGGCGGTGGTGCTGTTCTCGTCCGTCTCCTCGGTGCTCGGCTCCCCCGGGCAGGCCAACTACGCGGCCGCCAACGGCTACCTGGACGGTCTGGCCGAGGCGCTGCGCGAGCGGGGTCTGCCCGCCGTCGGCGTCAACTGGGGCCCGTGGGTGCCGGAGGCCAAGGGCGGCATGGCCGCCGCGGCGGCCGTCGAGCGGGCGGCGCAGCGGATCGGCATCCGGCCGCTGACCGACGCCGACGCGGCGCTGCCGCTGGCGCTCGCCGCCGAGGGCGCACAGGACCGCCTGGTCGTGGTCGCCCTGGACCCGGCCCGCTACGCCGGCCAGGCCGCGGGGCATCCGCGGGCCGCGCTGGTCGCCGCGCTGACCGAACCGGTGGCCGCGCCCCGGGGCGCGAGCGGCGGGGGCGAGCCGGCCGGCTGGCTGCGGGACCGGCTCGCGGCGTCCGGCGCCGACGACGCCGAGCGGGTGCTGCGGGACGCCGTGCGGTCCCTGGTCGCCCGGATGCTCGGCTCCGACGACGGTCTGCCCGAGGACGGCTCCGCCGACGCGGAGGGCTTCTCGCAGCTCGGTCTCGACTCCATCATGGCGATCGACCTGCGGGCCGCCCTGGCCCACGCCATGGGCCGGGACCTGCCCGCCACCATCGCCATCGACCATCCGAGCGTGCTCGCGATGAGCGGCTTCCTCGCCGCGTCCGATCCCGCCCGCACCGGGTCCGGCGGTCCGGCACCCGACCAGGCCCTCGCTCCGGCGGCGGCCGTGGCGGCCCCGGCCTCCTCCGGTCCCGTCCTCCCGTCCGCCGATCCCCTCCCCTCCCCCGACTCCCTTCCCACCGCCGGCCCCCTCGAGGGCCTCTCCCTCGACGAGCTGCTCCGGGCCGTCACCGACGACCTCGCCCAGGACCAGTGAGCAGGCGATGACCACCGAGCGCAGGAGCAGTGAGATGTCCGAAGCACCAGTGAATCCCGAAGAACTGCGGCGGGTGATCGAGGACCAGCTCCGGCTGTCCCGCCGGCTCAAGGAGCGGCTGGCGGCGGCCGAGGCCCGCGCGCACGCACCCGTGGCCGTGGTCGGCACGGCGATGCGGCTGCCCGGCGGCGTCGACACCCCGCGCGCCTACCGCGACTTCCTGTACGCCGACGACCCGGACTTCCGGGCCCTCGTCCCGATACCCGGGGACCGCCCCTCGCTGCGGGCGGTCCACCACCCCGAGCGCGGCACCGCCGGCCGGTCCTACGTGGACCGGGCCGGGTTCCTCGACGACATCGCCTCCTTCGACGCCGCCTTCTTCGGCATCTCGCAGCGCGAGGCCGAGACGATGGACCCCCAGCAGCGGCTGCTGCTGGAGGTCTCGTGGGAGGCGCTGGAGCGGGCCGGAGTCGCGGCGCGCCGTCAGGACCGGCTGCCGGTCGGCGTGTTCGTCGGCGTGATGGCGTCGGAGTACGGCCGGCGTTTCGTCGGTGACGGCGACTACAGCCGTATCGACCCGTACCACAGCACCGGCAGCGGGCACTGCTTCCTGGCCGGCCGGATCTCCTACGCGCTGGGCCTGTCGGGTCCCGCGCTGAGCATCGACACCGCCTGCTCCTCCGCGCTGGTGGCGGTGCACCAGGCGGTGCGGGCGCTGCGCGACGGCGACTGCCGCTACGCGCTGGCCGGCGGCTCCAACCTGATCCTGGGCGCGGACCTGATGGTGGCGCTGTGCCAGGGCGAGGCCCTGTCGGCCGGCGGCCGGTCGCGCACCTTCCTGGCGGACGCCGACGGTTACGGCCGCGGCGAGGGCGTCGGCATGCTGACGCTGATGCGCCTGGACGACGCCGTCGCGGAGGGCCGCCAGGTGCACGCGGTGATCCGCGGCACCGCCGTCAACCACGACGGGGCGTCCTCCGGGTTCACCGTGCCCAGCGGGCCCGCGCAGCAGGAGGTGGTCCGCGCGGCCCTCGCCGACGCCCGCACCGAGCCGTCCGCCGTCGGCTACGTCGAGGCGCACGGCACCGGCACCGCGCTCGGCGACCCGATCGAGGTCGGCGCCCTGGACGCGGTGGTCGGCACCGGGAGCGGGACGCGTGGGGAGCCGGTCGTGCTCGGCAGCGTGAAGTCCCGCATCGGGCACCTGGAGGCCGCCGCCGGTATCGCCGGGCTGCTGAAGCTGGTCGTCCTGCTGGGCGAGGAGCGCGTCCCGGCGAGCGTGCAGCAGGGCGACGGCCGCCTGAACTCCCTCATCCCCTGGGAGCAGATCGGTGTGGCGGTGCCCCGCGGGCCGGTGCCGTGGCCCGCGCGGGACGGTGCGCGCGTGGCCGGCGTCAGCGCCTTCGGGCTGTCCGGCACGAACGCGCACGCCGTGCTCGCGGCGCCCGCCCCGCGGGCGGCCGGCGGACCGGCGCCCGAGCCGGGCCACCCGGAGCTGCTGACGCTGTCCGCCAAGGACCCGGCGGCGCTCGCCGAACTGACCGACCGGGTGCGTACCGCGCTCGCCGGACGGGACGCGGCCGGGGTGGCCGCGCTGTGCCACACCCTGCGCGCCGGACGGGTCCACTTCGGGCACCGGCTCGCCGTCGTGGGCACCGGCGCCGGGGAACTGGCCGCGGCCCTCACCGGCGTGCGGCGCGGCGTCACCGTCCCGGCCGTCGACCGGGTCACGTTCAGCTCCTGCCCCGGGTCCGAGGAGGTGCTGGAGCGGGCGCTCGCCGTACTGGCCCGCGCCTACCCCCGGCTGGCCGCCACAGCCACGGGTTCCGCGGGCCCCGCCGCCCGGCTCGGCGGTGTCCTGGCCGCGCTGGGCGTGCGGACGTCCGCGGCACCGGCCCGGGAGACGGCGCACGGACCGGTGGCCTACCTGACGGCCGCCGGGGAGACGCTGCCGCTGGTCGCGGACGACCCGGAGGCCGCCCCCCGGCTGCTGGCCGCCGCCCTGGCCGCGCTCTTCCACTCGGGCGCCGACCTGCGTCTGGAGCTGCTGGCCGCGCCCGGCGCCCGGTTCACCGAGGCGCCCACCTACCCGTTCCAGCGCAAGCGGTTCTGGGTCGAGGAGACCGAGCCGTCCCGGGCGGACGAGGCCGCCGCGGCCGTGGAGACCGCGGCGGCGCCGGGCCCCCGGCCGGTGCCCCGCGATCCGGCGGAGATCAGCGCCTACCTCGCCACCGAACTGGCCGCCGTCCTCAAGGCGGACGGCCTGCTGCCCGCCGAGACACCGTTCTGCGAGGTCGGCGGCGACTCCTTCACCGCGATGCTGCTCACCAAGAGCGTCGAGCAGCGCTACGGGGTGGAACTGCCCACGCTCGACTGCCCGGTGGAGATGCCGGTCGGTGACCTGCTGGCGTACCTGGGCGACCAGGTGAGCGCCGCCACCGGAGGGGACCGATGAACAGCCGCACCCGAGCCTTCCACCGTCCGCGTCCGGTCGACGCGCCCGCCGTCCGGCTGGTCGGCTTCCACCACGCGGGCGGTTCGGCGGCCGTCTACCGGCCGCTGGTCCAGTGCCTGCCGGACGACTGGGACCTGCTGCTGCTCGACCTGCCCGGCCGGGGCCGGCGGGCCGGGCAGCCGGCCCTGGACGACATGACCGAGGTGGTCGCCACCGCCGTCGCCGACGTCCTGCCCTGGGTCGACGGCACCCCGCTCGCCCTGTTCGGGCACAGCATGGGCGCCGTCGTGGCGCTGGAGACGGCACGGTCCCTGGAAGGCCTGGGCAGTGCCCCGGTGTGGACGGGCGTGTCGGGGCGCGTCGCCCCGCACTTCGAACGCCCCGGCGCCGTCCCGCTCAGCACCCTCGACGACGACGCCCTGCTGCGGGTCCTGCTCGGCCTGGGCGGGATGCCGGAACGGGTCACCGAGTCCGCCGACTTCGTGGACCGGTTCCTGCGCACCGTGCGCGCCGATCTGACCGCGGTCGACCACTACCGTCCGGCCGCGACCCGTTCGCCGATGAGATCACCGCTGAGTGTGTTCGGCGGCACGCAGGACCTTTGGGCGCCCCCGGCGGCCATGCATCTGTGGCGGCGGGAGACCTCCTCCCGCTTCGCCCAGAAGTTCTTCCCCGGCGGCCACTTCTACTTCCTGAACGACCGCTTCCCCGCCCTCACCGACCAGCTGGTCCGGCAGATCGGAACCTGCCGGCACGACTCCACGCCCCAGGCGGCGTAGGAAGAGGAGACCACGATGCGTTGGGACAACGTGTACGTCGCCGGACTCGGCGCCCACCTGCCCGAGCGGGTGGAGACCGCCGACGAGGCGGTCGCCGCGGGCCGCTACGACGCCGAGGAGGCCCGGGCCAACGGCATCCGCGCGGTGCGCGTGGCCGGCCCCGACGAGCCGGCCCCGGTGATGGCCGCGGCCGCCGGCCGGCAGGCGGTCGCCCGGGCCGGGCTGCCCGCCGACCGCTACGGGATGGTGCTGCACGCCTGCGTCGGCCACCAGGGCCAGGACTTCTGGACCCCGGTCAACTACGTGCAGCGCGAGGCGGTCGGCGGCACCGGTCTGACCGTCGAGGTCCGCCAGGGCTCCAACGGGGGCCTGGCCGCCGTGGAACTCGCCGCCTCCCACCTCGCCGCGCGCGGCACCCCGCAGGCCGCGCTGGTGACCACCGGCGACGCCTTCCGCATGCCGTACTTCGACCGCTGGGGAAGCGACAGCCAGTCGGTGTACGGCGACGGGGCCGGCGCGATGGTCCTGTCCAACCGGGGCGGGTTCGCCCGGCTGCGCTCCACCGCCAGCTGCTCCGACTCCTCGCTGGAGCCCATCTACCGCGGGACGACCGGCTGGACCGACGGCCCCTTCCACGACGGCGGGCCGGTCGATCTGCGCAGCCGCAAGAGCGACTACCTGCTCCGGGAGGAGGGCGGCTACGACCGGGTCATCCAGCGGATGACGAAGAACGCCTCCCAGGTCCTGCGGGAGGCGCTCGACGACGCCGACGCGAAGCTGCCGGACGCCCGGTTCTTCGTGCACTCCAACATCGCCGAGACGATCGTGGAGTTCTCGTTCCACTCCGTGCTCGGCGTCGACCCGGACACCACCGTGTACGACTGGGGCCGCGACCTCGGGCACATGGGCGCCGGCGACCAGCTCATCGGCATCAACCACGTCGCCGAGACCCGCGGTCCCCGGCCCGGCGACCTGCTGGTCACGATGGGGGTCGGGGTGGGCTTCATGTGGACCGTCGCCGTCCTGGAGTTCCTGGAGACGCCCCGGTGGTGAACGGGCGTCACTGGTTCCACAGGAGCCGGAGCGCCGCGTTGACCAGGTAGAGACCGGCGAAGCCCGCCGCCCAGCCCGGCCTCCCCGAGGCGGCCAGGGCGGCGGCACCGGCGCCGAACCACAGCACCTCCAGGGCGACCCGTCCGCCTCCGTGCAGCGGGTACGGCGCCTTGGGCGAGCCGAACAGCGCCCACACCGCGATCAGCGCGACCGGCGCGCCGATCCCCAGGGCCAGCTTGACCGGCCATTTGTCGCTGGCGGTGAATCCCCAGAGCGAGGCCGCGGCGTACACCGCGAGTTCCAGCAGGAACATCAGCAGCATGTTGAGGGCCTTCAGGGACGAGAGCATGACGGACTCCTGTTTCGGCATGGGGGTGGGTCGGACGTCGTGGGGGTACGGGTTCGGGTTCGGGCGCGGGTGCGGGCGCAGGTGCGGGCGCAGGCTCACACGGTGAGGTCGCTGCGGACGGTGAAGCGGTCCAGCTCGGGGTCGGAGACGAGGATCGCCCGCTGCAGTTCCTGCAGCCGCGGCGACGGCGTCACCCCCAGCTCCTCGACCAGGCACTCGCGCAGTGCGGTGAAGGCCTCCAGCGCCCGCCACTGCTGACCGGACCGGTAGAGCGCGATCATGTACTGCGCGCGCAGGTTCTCGTGCATCGGATGCCGCGCGGTGAGCACCGCCAGTTCGCTCAGCAGCGCCTGGTGCCGGCCCAGTGACAGGTCGGCCTCGACCCGCGCCTCGACGGCCATCAGCCGGTTCTCCTCCAGGCGGGTGACCTCCACGCTCAGCCGCATCCCGGTGCACACGTCGACCAGTGCCCGGCCGCGCCACACCGCCAGCGCCGAACGCAACAGCCGCGACGCGGTCGCCCGGTCCCCGAGGTCCATCGCCCGCCGCCCCGCCGCGGTCATCCGCTCGAAGGCGTGGACGTCCGTCTCCTCGGGCGTGATGTCCAGCAGGTAACCGCCGTACCGGGTGGTCAGCACGTCCTTGGCACTGCGCGGCCCGTCCGCGGGCAGCGCGGCCGCGAGCCGCTTGCGCAGCTGCAGGATGTACGTCTGCAGCGTCGTCTGGGCGCTGCGCGGTGGCTCGGTTCCCCACAGCTCCTCCATCAGGCTGGCCACGGGAACCACCTGGCCGGCCTGGAGTGCCAGCAGTGCCAGTACCTGACGCGGCTTTCCCGCGGTCGGCAGCAGCGCGACCCCGTTCTCCGTCGCCTCGAAAGAACCCAGGATCTTGATGTCCATGTCGGACGCCTCCCCCACTCACCGGGTCGCATTGATGCCCTCATGGTTGTCCACCACGGGGGTCCGGCGGCAGTGCGAGGCTCACCGGCCCGCTGTGAAACCCCCCTTGCCCGAAGCGTGAAGAACACATGCGCCCCGCGGGAGCACCGCACGTGCCGCGGCGGGCGGGTGCAGGCCCGTACGAGCGGGGCTCAAGCGGCGACGACCAGCCTGGGCCACGGGCGGGGCGACCGTGCGGACGGTGCCGCGCACCGGTGCCCCACCGAACGCGGCGAAGTGAGGAGAGAGCATTGACCACGGTATCCAGCCCGGCCCCACCCGAAACCCGTCCGTCCCCGCTGGCGGCGCTGCGCACGCTGCGCCGGGAAGGACAGCTCGCCGCCCGTTACCCGCGGATCGCGCCCCTGCTCGCGGAGCTGGCCGGCACCGGCGCGGAGACGGACCTGCGGCGGGCGGGCTCGGTCCTCGCCCAGCTGGACCACGCCCAGGTCCTG
Source organism: Streptomyces sp. WG5 (assembly GCF_049974565.1). NCBI lineage: Bacteria > Bacillati > Actinomycetota > Actinomycetes > Kitasatosporales > Streptomycetaceae > Streptomyces > Streptomyces sp. WG5. Next base: position 132,685 of record NZ_JBNGGC010000022.1, read on the forward strand.
GCGGCCTGGCCGGAGACGGAGACCGCGGTCATCGCCGTCACCGGGCACTCCACCCTGGGCGGCCTGGGCGACCCGCTGGCCGCCGAGTTCGGCCGGCACGGCGTGCTGACCGAGACCCGGCCGAGCGACTTCGACGCCTACCAGCGCGATCTGCGGGACACCGGCAGCCCGCTGTACGCCGCCGACGTCGATCTCGCCCTGTGCGTGCTCGACCCGCAGGTCCTGCTGGACGAGCTGGGCTCCCCCTGGCAGGCGGAGGACCTCGCGCGGGCGGTGCGGCGCAAGCTCGCCGAGATCGAGCGGCTGGCCGGCACCTTCACCGCGCACGCGCGCGCGGACCTGGTCCTCAACACGGTGCCGCTGCCGCGCACGGTCACCCACCAGCTCGTCGACCACGAGTCGCGGGCCCGGGCGGGGCTGGCCTGGCGGGACTTCAACAGCGGCCTGCTGCGGCTGTCGCTGGCCGACCCGCGCGTGCACGTCGTCGACCTCGACCCGCTCGTCGCGGCCGGGACCGCCCTCAACGACGCCCGCATGGCGGCGTACGCGAAGGCCGTCCTCGGCGACGACCTGCTGGCCCGGTACGCCCGCGAGGTCGCCCACCTGTCCCGGATGCTGCGCGGCCGGACCAAGAAGGTGCTCGTCGTCGACGCCGACAACACCCTGTGGGACGGCGTGCTCGGCGACGACGGCCCGGACGGGATCGCCGCGGCGACCACCTTCCGCGGCGAGGCGTTCGGCACCTTCCAGCGTCTGGTGCGGCAGCTGGGCTCGCAGGGCGTCCTCCTCGCCGTCAGCAGCAAGAACGACCACGACGACCTCGTCCGGGTCGTCCGCGAGCACCCCGACATGGTGCTGAGGGAGGACGACTTCGCCCGGATCAACGCCAACTGGCGGCCCAAGGACGCCAATCTGGAGGACATCGCCCGCCGGCTCAACGTGGGCGTGGACAGTCTCGTGTTCGTCGACGACTCGCCCTTCGAGTGCGGGCTCGTCGCCGCCGGGCTGCCGCAGGTCGCCGTGGTCCGGCTGGACGACGAACCGGCGCTGCACGTCGAGAAGCTGCTCGCCGACGGCTGGTTCGACACCGCACGGCTCACCGCGGAGGACCGGGCCCGCGCGGCCCGGTACCGCACCGAGTCGGTCCGTGCCGACCTGCTGGAGAGCGCCGGCTCCCAGGAGGAGTACCTGAGCCGGCTGGGGGTGCGGGTCGCCCTCGCGGAGGCCGCCCCCGGCGACGCGGACCGGATCGCCCAGCTGTCCCTGCGCACCAACCAGTTCAACCTGACCACGGTCCGGCTGCGGGCCGCCGACGTCACCGAGCGGCTCACCGACCCCGCCCACCTGGTCCTGGTGATCCGCTCGGCCGACCTCTTCGGCGACAACGGCGTCGTCGGCGCGGTCCTCGCCCGGCGCGACGGCGACACGCTCCGCGTCGACAACATGCTGCTGTCCTGCCGGGTGTTCGCCCGGGGCATCGAGCAGGCCGCCGTCGCCGCGCTGCTCGGCCACGCCCGGGCGACGGGCGCCACGCAGGTCACCGCCGTCTACCGGCCGACCGGGAAGAACCGGAACGTCCGTGGGTTCTGGCCCTCCCTGGGCTTCACCACCCTCTCCGTCGCGGACGACGAAGTCCGCTTCCGGCACGGCCTGCGGGACCTTCCTGCCGTGCCCTCGCACATCAGCCTCGACTGCGCCCTGGAAGGGGCCCACCGATGACCAAAGAGGAATTCATCCACCTCGTCCGCGACGAACTCGACCTGCCGCTCGGCACCGACGACCTCGACGCCGACTTCGACCGCGTCGTCAGCTGGGACTCGATGCACATGGTCCGCCTCGTCGCCGCCGTCGAGCAGCAGACCGGCAGCCGGGTCCCGGTCGGCAGGCTGCTCGCCGACCGCAGTATGTCCGCCATCTACGAACGCATCAGCGAAGCCGCCTGAGCCGGGAGGAACACACCGTCATGAGCATCGACGCGTACGACACGCAGCGCACCGAACCCGCGCCCGTGTCCACCGTCCCCGGGCGGGACACGGACACCGGCGCGAGCCCGGGCCCGGCCGTCAGGCGCGGCCTGGTCCTCTTCCTGGTGGCCACCGCCCAGCTGATCTGCGTCCTGGACTCCACGATCGCCAACGTGATGCTGCCGGAGCTGCGCGCGGACCTCGGTCTGAGCACCTCCGGCCTGCAGTGGGTCATGAACATCTACGTGGTGCTGTTCGGCGGGCTGATGCTGCTCGGCGGCCGGCTCACCGACGTGTTCGCCCGGCGCTCCGTTCTGGTGGCCGGCCTGCTGCTGTTCACGGCCGGCTCGCTGCTGGCGGCCGTCGCGGAGAGCGGCGGCATGCTGCTGACCGGCCGCGGGCTGCAGGGCGTGGGCGCCGCCGCGCTGTCCCCCGCCGCCCTGTCCATCCTCGTCACCACCTACCCGGAGCCCAAGGAGCGGGCCAAGGCGCTCGGCGTCTGGGGCACCGTGATGGGCGTGGGCGCCAGCCTCGGCACCCTCCTGGGCGGGGCGATCACCGACGTGGACTGGCGACTGGCGTTCCTGATCAACATCCCGATCGGAGCGGCCCTGCTGATCGCCTGCTTCCTCTGGATTCCGCGCAGCGCCCCGGCCGGGCCCCGGCCGCCGGCGGACGTCGTCGGCGCCGTGACCGGCACCCTGGGCCTGCTGGCCCTCGTCTACGGCATCGTCCGCGCGGGCCACGACGGCTGGAGCGACTCGGTGGCCCTCGTGTCGCTGGGCGCGGCGGCCGTGCTGCTCACCGTGTTCGTGCGCGTGGAGGGCACGGCCAAGGCGCCGCTGCTGCCGCTGCCGCTGCTGCGCCGCAAGTCCGTCACCTCGGGCACGCTCGCCCAGCTGATCTCGGCCGGCCTGATGCTGCCGTCCTTCTTCATGCTGCCCCAGTACATGCAGGAGGTCCTGGGCTACAGCCCCCTGGAGGTCGGCCTCGCCTACATCCCGACCTGCCTCGCCATGCTCGGCGTCTCCGGCGCCGTCCCGGTACTGATCGCCAAGTACGGCCCCAGGGTCCCGTACATCCTGGGCAACGTGCTGCTGGCCGGCGTGCTGGTCCTGATGGTCAACGCGCCGACCGAGACGACGTACTGGTCGCTGCTCCTGCCCGTCACCGCCCTGCTCGGCGTCGGCCTGGTCCTGTGCCTGATGACGGCGCCCGTCGTGGGCACGCGGGACGCGACGGAGCAGGACGCGGGCACCACGTCCGCGGTGCTCAACGCGTCCACCGAGATCGGCGGCGCGCTCGCCCTCGCCGTGACGGCCACGGTCGTCGGCTCGCGCCTGGCGGAGCTCACCGCGGACGGCGTGGACCCGGCCACCGCGTTCACCGAGTCGATCCAGCGCGGCTTCCTGGTGCTGTTCGTGTGGATCGCCGTGAACGTGGCGGTGGGTCTGCTCGGCTTCGGTGGCCGCCCGCAGGCCGCGGACGGGCAGAAGCCGTCCTGACACCGGCGTGCGGGCGGGGGGGCCCCCCCCCCCCCCCCCCGCCCCCCCCCCCCCCCCGCGGCCCCCCCCCCCCCCCCCCCCCCCCCCCCCCCCCCCCCCCCCCCCCCCCCCCCC